>JAZRYU010000110.1:0-4074 GCA_045600885.1 Prevotella sp. | reverse complement strand
AAGAAAACTCACCGCGGAATTGTTTTCTAATGTTTCCGTTTTCTGCGTTTGGCAGTTTTCTGGGAGCTTGCGACCGTTTTCCTGCGCCCACTTATCAGCGACAATGGGAAAAATCAAGCGCGTTTTCTGTTAACATTATTTTACTGGACAGTAATAAAAAATATAGGATTTTTCCAGCAAAATCCTACATTCCTACATAAAATCCCAGCGAACCCCAGTGTTTATCGGCATTCAGCGGCTATGTAGGATTTATGTAGGATGTATGTAGGATAACTATCCTACATGGATTTCACAGGAAAGCTGCTATGTAGGATTATGTAGAATTTATGTAGGATTATTTTAATCCTACATAGACTTAACACGCTGATTATCCGTAAGTTACAACGAACTTATGTAGGAATGTAGGATTTTATGGGGAAAAATCGTGATTTATTGTGTTTTATATCGGTAAAATGAGTGAATAGGCTAAATATATCAAGCAAATGGTATAAAATCCCCAAAACGCCTTTCTACTCAGCGTCAAAAATGCGCCAAAAAGCCCTCTTCAGCGTTACTGCATATCGCATCTTTCAATGTTCATTGTATCACGCCACAAATACCTACCCTTCACGCTGAACAGTCCATTTTTCGTGACTTTTCACGCTGAGTAGCCCAATTATTGGCTAAAATATAATAGTATTTAATCAATCGTGGCTCGTGTTGCAACTTCCACTTTTTTCATAAATGGTATGTATATAAAAAAACGACCCGCATATTTGAGCATCGTTCTTTCTTTGGAAAGCATCCTAAAGGCTGAGCGGAGAGGCTTGGCGGGTTCTGGTGTTGTATATCAAACACAATAAGAGGCAAATGCTTTAAGATTAGCACTTGCCTCTTTATATTCATGCGAGGATTTGTGTCAGATTCGTTTCTGGTTTACGTGATGTATATTATCTCACGTTGATGTTTATGTTGGTGTTCTTTGTCTTAGAGCTTGTGCTAGTTTTTGTGGTTGGTTGATGAGTAGCGGTCTTGTTGCGATAGATGGCAGGACGACCGCCCATCGTGATACGCAGTATCTGCTTGCCGTTCTTCAGCACACTATATTTAGGACGAAAGATAACGTCACAGTTGTACTTTATCAAAGCAGCGTTAGTAACAATCCTCTGGGCTTCTTTCTCTGATACGCCATTAAGCATGAGTCGTCCGTCCTCTGTGGAAATATCAATGGTGTATTCTATGCTTTGCTCTTCAATGATCAGGTGATATTCATTATCACTTTTTACCGTTGTAACTGGATCAAAGATGACATCAGAACCGAATCCGTCACCATGGAAATTATTACTACTTCCGCAGGAAGAAAAAAGAATGCCTGCAAGGATTAATAACGAGAAATATGATAGTGTCTTTTTCATAATGGCTATCTGATTAGAATGTAAAACGAACGCCCATGCCAAGCGACTTGTTACGAGTCATATTGTCGTTGATTATATTCACATCAGCAGAGAGCTTAGAATTGTTGCCGAGTGGGAAATCTTGTTGGAAGAGAGTGATATCGTTGTATCGTTTTGCCTTATTAGCTTTATGGCGACCAACAAGATAGCAAGTGGTTCCAGCTATGACTGATACAGAACCTGCGACTACAAAATAGTCGCCTATTTCACTATAGTCATTGCTATATTTCTCAATGGAAAGTGCGATTAAGCCAATTCCTAATCCACCTAAAATGTATCCTGTAGTTTTTAATCCTCTTCCAGGATGTTTAGGACGTGAATTCATCTGGTTGTACATTCTCATCAACTCTGCATCGGTCATTGTTCTCTGTCCAGCATTTGTCGTAACAGCAGATTGTTCCCCGAACTTATCAACCGTTCCATTCTCGTATTTGATGCTGCTGATTTCCGTAAGGTCAATAGCATAGATAGGGCCATTAAGATTTGTGGCTATCTTATATTCTACTTCGGTGCGTCCTACCTTCACAACCTTGCATTGAATGGTAGTTCCGTTCTTCTTGGTAATAACATCTGTTGCCATAGCGATGGTGGCAATCATGATGGTAAGGAATAATAAAAGGTGTCGTTTCATCTAATTAGATAGAATAAGAGAAGGGGCATAACCTCTGTCCGACTACTTATTCTCAAATCGGGTACGGCCAAGCACCTATGACACAAACAAGTACGAACGAAAGGTCACGCCCCTATTCAGGGACGTGAGCCAATCACTCACTTGTTCTCGTGTCTTGAAATTGGCCGTTTCGATTTGAGAGAACAAGAGCGAAAGCTCAAGTATATTATGTATGTCGAACGGATTCCGCTTACCTTCGTAGTTAATAATAGGATTATAAATAATTCTCCCGCCCTTTATGGAAGGGGTGGGAAGTGGCTACGTCGGTGAAGTGGCTGCACATCTTGTGCACCGTTCTTCGAGTTTTGTAATTGTTATTTCTGTTTCGTAGCGTCTGTTTGTTTGCCTTCTGTCACATATCGTGAAGTTTGCAATAGACTTGTTTTGATCCTTTCCTTGTTAAAGTCTTATGTTTGAAATGATGCTTGTTTTTGTAGTCGTAATAATGTTTATTCAGCCATGAGGAATGCCTTGAAGTCGGCAAAGTCCTTTGAGCATTCAACGCTCTGCTTTGTGCCCTTCATGAACTCAGCAAGGCGTTCTGGGATTGCCACTTCAGCTCCGATGATGTCTTCAACGGTCTCCTTGAACTTTGCTGGATGTGCAGTCTCGGCGAAGACAGCGTGCTCGCCTGGCTGAAGCTGCTCCTTGAGTGCGCGATAGCCGCAAGCACCGTGAGGGTCGAGTGTATAGCCTGTCTCTGCGTAGCACTGCTTCATGGTCTCTGCAATCTGCTCGTTGGTGTATGTCGCGCCAGAGATGAGGGAAACGATCTGAGCATGGTCGCCCTTGTAAAGCTCGTAGATGCGGGCGAAGTTGCTTGGATCGCCTACGTCCATGGCGTTTGCAATGGTCTGAACGGAAGCCTTTGGCTCGTACTTGCCAGTCTGGAGGTAGTTGAAGAAGATGTCGTTGGCATTGTTGGCAGCAATGAAACGCTTCACAGGAAGCCCCATCTGATGACCGAAGAGGGCTGCACAGATGTTGCCGAAGTTACCACTTGGCACGCAGATAACGAAATCTTTCTCCTTGCCAATCTTCTTGAGCTGAGCGTAAGCATAGAAATAATAGAATGCCTGTGGGAGGAAGCGAGCCACGTTGATGGAGTTGGCCGATGTGAGCTTCATGTGATCGTTGAGATCCTTGTCCATGAAGGCAGACTTTACTAAAGCCTGGCAGTCATCGAACACACCGTCAACCTCTACGGCAGTGATGTTCTGTCCGAGAGTGGTGAACTGGCTTTCCTGAATCTTGCTGACCTTTCCCTTTGGATAGAGCACATAGACATGGATGCCATCAACACCGAGGAAACCGTTGGCAACGGCAGAACCGGTATCGCCGGAAGTGGCAACGAGGACGTTGACATTTGACGATTTTTCGGTTTCTCGATTCTCCAATTTTATAAAGTACTGGAGCAGGCGAGCCATGAAGCGTGCGCCGACATCTTTGAAGGCGAGGGTAGGGCCGTGGAAGAGTTCGAGAGAGTATATGTCTTCCTCGACCTTGTTGATAGGGCAGTCGAAAGCGAGTGTGTCGTAAACGATGTCCTGAAGAGCATCAAGGTCAACATCTTCTCCGAAAAAGGCACTTGCCACGTTGTAGGCTATCTCCTGGAATGACATCTTGTCGATATTGTCGAAGAAAGCCTGTGGGAGTTTCTTGATCTCGTATGGCATGTACAGACCGCGGTCTTCTGCGAGTCCGTTGACTACAGCTTGTTCAAGAGTGGCGTCTGCAGCCTTATGGTTTGTAGAGTAGTAATTCATAATAAATAAAAAATGAAGGGAATGATATACAAGTTATCCTTTTTTCGGGTTCCAGATGTCTCTTAGTGGAAACGACGCCCCATGGCGTCGTTAGGGAGCGAATATGGAACGCAGCACATAACGGCTCGGAAATCCTCGCCCTACAAAGGGAATGTTTAGCGACGGTTTAACGACGCCATGGGGCGTCGTTTCCAATTCGGACGTT
>JAZRYU010000109.1:0-5593 GCA_045600885.1 Prevotella sp. | reverse complement strand
CCCATACCTACGTTCTGACCTGGGTTGTGGTGAGTACCGCGCTGGCGAACGATGATGTTACCTGCCTGTACCTTCTGGCCACCCCAAATCTTAACGCCTAATCTTTGTGAAGCCGATTCACGACCGTTCTTAGAACTACCGACACCTTTTTTGTGAGCCATTGTTAATTCCTCCTGTTAATTAAGCGATTACTGATTTGATTTCTACCTGCGTGTACTGAGCACGGAAGCCATTGCGCTTGCGTGAGTCCTTACGACGCTTCATTTTGAACACGATGACCTTGTCACCCTTTACGAGTGGAGCAACCACTTCGCAAACAACCTTAGCACCCTCTACTGAAGGAGTACCTACAGTTACTGCGCCCTCATTGTCAACGAGGAGCACCTTGTCGAATTCAATCTGCTGGCCTTCTGCGGCGTCTTTGATGTGGTTCACAAAGATCTTCTTGCCTTGTTCTGCCTTGAATTGCTGACCGTTAATTTCTACAATTGCGTACATTAATTTATATATTTTACGCGTTATCTCCGTTAGGCGGGAAACCTCATAAAGTTCGACTGCATCTTGCCGTCCTTGATTCCACTTATTCGAGCCTAATCAGACTATTCGGGCGCAAAATTAGTAAAAGTTTGCCGTTCAAAGCTCTACACCTTCACTTTTTTGACTCAATCTTAATTTACAACAAGCAAACTGCGCCTAACTCAGTATGAAGAACACTAATTCCCTGAGCAAATCGCCAGGTGAGGCACTTCTGTTATCGACACCTTTCATTCTTATATCCGTCTCGCGTATCTTGGATATGATGTTCAGCGTTTTCATTGCAGAATAGTTTCTCACGCCCATCGCAAACTTCTTTCCGAACCATGCTCCTCGCAGCCCGAGGTATTGAGCAAGCTCTATGTCTGTCTTATTGCATGGAGCATAATGGCAGATCATCAGCGTCTGGAAATAATTGAACAGACCTCCCATCATTGAGAACACACTATCCTTCACCTTCGGGTCTTTCGCAAAGTAGTCTGCTATGCGCATTGCCTTCACGAAATCTCTCGCAGCCAGGGCATCCTGCAGTTCAAAGCCGTTGTATTCCTTGCTTATGCCCACATTCTGCTCCACCACATCAGGCGTAATATTCTTGTTGTCTCCCGAAAGAGCTGCCACCACCTTATCCAGTTCCGAGGCTATTCTTGAGAGGTCGTTTCCGATATGGTCTGCCACCATCATCACGGCTCTCTGGTCAATGTTTATTCCTGGATGATTATCCTTCATGTACTGACCGATGAACATTGGCAGTTCGTTGTCGTATTTCTTCTTGCTTTCATACACCACGCCCACCTTTGCAGCCTTCGAAAAGACCTTCTTTCTGCCGTCAACCTTTCCGTTCTTATGGCAGATTACGATTACCGACGTAGGCGACGGATTGTCCAGATAATGCTCCAGCTGGTCCCATTTCTTTATAGCCTGCGCCTCCCTTACGATGATCACCTGTCTTTCAGCCATCATCGGGAACTGCCTTGCCTGATCGGCTATGGCAGCAGCCGTGGTGTCAGCACCATACATAACCATCTGATTGAATCCGCGTTCATCTTCTCTGAGGGCATTTTCCTCGATGTAGTTGGATATCAGGTCTATGTAGAAAGACTCTTCACCATGCAGAACGTATATTGGCTTATAATTTCCCTTCCGCAGGTCTTGCATTATTCCTGTTATGTTATCAGCCGTTTTTGCCATATTCCGGTATATCTTTTAGAAACTCGTAGGTGTTTTCTTCGTAATTCATTTTGCAGCAGATATGCTGTATTCCGTTTGAGACAATCAGGTAGTCCACATGGAGCAGCATATTGTAAACGCTTATCTGGTCAAAAACCTTCTGCGTCAGCGTAACCGTCGGAGCCTTGTATTCTATTATCATGCATGGCTTGCCGTCTTTTCCGAGCACAACGCTGTCGCATCTCAGCTTCTTGTCGCCCAGTTGCAGTTGCGTCTCGTTCACCATGAGCGATTTTGGATAGCCTTTGTCCGTAGTCATGTAGTTGACAAAGTGCTGTCTCACCCATTCCTCTGGTGTCAGTGCCACATACCGCCTTCGCAGCACGTCGTATATTTTCACTCTGCCACGGTCGTCTTTCTTCAGTCTGACGCTGTAAGCAGGAAGGTTCAGTTTGGTTGATTCATTCATTTACGCCGCAAAGTTACGACTATTTTTCCGTTCTTACAAATAATTAGAGGGGAAAAATCGCAGGTATTATACCCAAAAGTGATTATTATAGTGCATTTTTATCCGTAATGTTGGTTTGTTATAAATATTTTTTTCATAACTTTGCAGCCATGAAACTATCAGAACTGAACAACGGCGAGTCCGGATACATAGTAAAAGTGCTTGGTCACGGCGGTTTCCACAAGCGTATTGTGGAGATGGGATTTATCCGTGGAAAGGAGGTGAAGGTATTGCTCAACGCTCCGCTTCAAGACCCTATAAAATATAAGATTATGGGTTACGAAGTCAGCTTGCGTCGGGCAGAAGCTTCGCAGATTGAGGTTGTTGCTGACCGCTCAAAGGCTCAGGAAGACCATGCGGAAGGTCCTATCACCTTCGTTTCTCACGACGACTGCAATGCTCAGGACGAAGCACGCCGACAGAGCCACACCATAAACGTCGCTCTCATCGGAAATCCTAACTGCGGAAAGACGTCGCTTTTCAACTTCGTTTCTGGTGCCCATGAGCGCGTCGGAAACTATTCTGGCGTAACCGTCGATGCCAAGGAAGGCTTTGCGGAATATAAGGATTATTATTTCAACATAGTCGATCTCCCTGGCACTTATTCTCTCTCTGCCTACAGTCCTGAGGAACTCTATGTGCGCAAGCAGATTGTGGAGAAGATGCCTGACGTTATTATTAATGTGATAGACTCTTCCAACATTGAGCGCAATCTCTATCTCACCACTCAGCTCGTTGACATGAACCTACGTGTGGTTGGAGCGCTCAACATGTTCGATGAGTTTGAGCATCGTGGCGACAAGCTCGACATTGACGTTCTCGGCGAACTTTTCGGCATCCCTATGGTGCCAACGGTCTTCAAGAACGGCAAGGGCGTTGACGAACTCTTCGACAACATCATCCGCGTCTATGAAGGTATAGCCAACAAGAAGACTCACTCTCACAGCGATGTCCATGAGAATGCGGAAGCTCACCTTCACTCCCACCCTATCGATACGGGCAAGAATGCTCACAAGAAGCACACTCACGACCACACTCTCCGACACATCCACCTCAATTACGGTCAGGTCATTGAGGGTGCCATAAAGAATATTCAGGCTGAGCTGAAGAAGAATGCTGACCTTCGCCTGAAGTTCTCCACTCGCTATCTTGCCATCAAACTTCTTGAGAACGATAAGGACGTGGAGTCTGTTCTCAGCAAACTTCCTAACTACGACGACATTATCCGCGTGCGTCAGGAGCAGGCAAAGGTCATACTCAAGGAACTCAACGAAGATTCCGAGACTGCCATAATGAATGCACGCTACGGCATTATCCATGGTGCTCTCAGCGAGGCTAACAACGTGGAAGGTCAGCAGGCTGACACTTACCAGATCACTCACCTTATCGATGCTGTGCTCACACATCGTTTCGTAGGCTTTCCGCTGTTCTTTGCCGTCCTCTTCATCATGTTCCATGTCACCTTCTCGCTCGGTCAGTATCCGATGGACTGGATAGACGCTGGTGTCGGCTGGCTGTCAGAATGGATTGGAGAGATGCTACCTGAAGGTATGCTTCGCGATATGATTGTTGATGGAGCTATTGCGGGAGTAGGTTCGGTCATCGTGTTCCTTCCACAGATTCTCATCCTCTACACCTTTATCTCTATCATGGAAGACTCCGGCTATATGGCTCGCGCTGCTTTCATCATGGATAAGGTGATGCACAAGATGGGACTTCACGGCAAGTCGTTCATACCTCTCATCATGGGCTTCGGCTGCAATGTTCCTGCCGTCATGGCTACACGCACCATAGAGAGCCGCCGCTCCCGACTGCTCACCATGATGGTCATTCCGTTTATGAGCTGTTCCGCACGACTACCTATATATATAATGATTGTGGGCACATTCTTCGCCGCACAGTATCAGTCGCTCGTTCTCATAGCCCTCTATGCCATCGGTATTCTCGTGGCAATCATTGTCAGTCGTCTGTTCAGCAAGTTCCTTATCACGGGCGAAGACACACCGTTCGTCATGGAGCTGCCGCCATACCGTTTCCCTACAGCCAAGGCCATTGCGCGCCACACATGGGAGAAAGGCAAGCAGTATCTGAAGAAGATGGGTGGAATTATTCTCTTCGGCTCTCTCATTGTCTGGGCTTTAAGCTATTTCCCTCATCGCCCAGATCTTTCTGTTCAGGAGCAGCAGGAGAACAGCTATCTCGGACAGGTGGGCAAAGCCATAGAACCGATTTTCTCTCCGCAGGGATTTGACTGGAAACTGGATGTCAGCCTCTGTGCAGGAGTAAGTGCCAAGGAGATCACAGCCTCCACCATGGGCGTGCTCTATGCAAATACAGAAGACGTTGCCGATGATGCCCTCGACCAGTCAGAACGTTATCCTGTTCTTCGTCAGCAGATGGAGGCAAACGGCATTGACGCCCTCACAGCCTTCAGCTATCTTATCTTCGTGCTCATCTATTTCCCTTGCATCGCCACCATCTCCGCCATCAAGGCAGAAACCGGCTCATGGCGCTGGGCACTCTTCGCTGCTGGCTACACCACCCTCCTCGCCTGGATCGTATCGGCCATTGTGAAGCAGATTGGCATGTTGATTTAATTTCCCTAAGGATTACGCATCGTTTCCCTAAGGTTTACAACTCGTCTCCCTATGGTTTACAAGTTGCATTCCTTTGTATGTTGTTCCCAAGATGTAGGGCGAACATTTGTGAGCCGTTTGCGGGAATAAACCTTAATCGCGGCTCAGTAAACTTCGCCCTACAAATAAAAGGACTACATCTATAAGTTGCGTAAGCGTCTCCGCATAACCTGATAGAATTAAAAACACTCTTCACTCTTCACATTTCTTCGCAAACACCTGACTATCAAATATTTGCAGCATGAAGAGTGTATAAAGAGTCTCTTCATATTTGAAATAAATGAAGAGTCATGAAGAGTGGCAAGGCACTCTTCATGCGGCTATCTTACTGACATTCAATACGTTACACACAAAATATGAAGAGTGAGGAGTCAAATCTTTCCTTGCCATAACATTTGCAAGAAATCCATTACATAAAGATGCTCTACACCATCAACTCTGGCGTCGCCAATAATCACATCATGGAGTACATCAGTCTGTCCATAAATATTTATCATCAAATGCAACCTCATATTCCTTCAACCACTGCTCATACTCATCGCGAAATGACATTTTCTTATGATGCGTCTCTTGATTGGCTATATATTTGGTTACAATTTCTATTTTGATTCCACTCTAAAAAGTCAGGCTATTCGCCCATGATTAATATTACGATAATTTAACACAATATCTCTCTTTGAAATTTTGAAATCTGGAGATTTTTTCGTAAATTTGCACAATAATTCAAGACTTCAGCAATGTTCAA
>JAZRYU010000108.1:0-8668 GCA_045600885.1 Prevotella sp. | reverse complement strand
CTTTGTTGCACCCAGTTCCTCCTTCACGAAGTTGAACATAACGGCAATGTTGATATCTCGGTCGTAATAGTTGAAAGACACTCGCTTACCGCCGAAGATGATGGATTTCATCATGTCGGAAAGACCGGGGAACTGAGTCAGTTTCTTCTGCATATCATCAAAGAGCGTATTGCCTTCTTTGAGTAGAGCATTGACTGCCTTCAGCACTCCCTCCTTGTCCCATGTGTATTGCTCTGCATCGATAATCTGACAGATACGGCTCACAAGGAATGGATAGCCAGCTGTGTAGTCGCGAATCATCTGACCCACAAACACTTCATCAAACGCTAGATTGTGGTCAGCCTTGTATTCAGCGAGCATATCAGTAATGCCCTTTGCGGAAAGACTCATATCAACATCAAAGGGAACCGCAATGTTCCAAGGACTATTGTACTGGTGCTCATCTTCCTTGCGCATCTTCAGCTTGAGGTTTTTGATGTCATAGACACAGGCAAGGATGACAGACTGGAAGGTCTTATATTTATTGCGTGACAAGAACATCTTCCTCAGTACACCGAGAAATTTGACAAAGCCTTCGTTATTACTTGCCTGGTCAACTTCGTCAATTAGTACTACGACAGGTTTTACGGAGATTTCGCACAAATGGTATATTATTCTTGTAAAATTTGTTGTCGAAAATTTATCGCCTTCGGAAGGTATTGATTCTTCTAATAATTTCCGAACCTCCGCGGAAGCGCCATTTACAGAAGCTTCCATCAATAGTGAATTCAAAAACTCCACAACAACGGTTGATGCTGTAGCAAATGTGTCATCATCCAGTCCTTCGAAACTGATACTAAATACGCTGTAGTCGTTTCTCAGATAATCAGACAAAGCTTCCAGTGTGGTAGTCTTGCCATACTGCCTGCCACGGTTTATACAGAAATAGTCACCCTTGGTAACCATCTTACGGATGATTTCCAAGCGCTCGGTGATGTCCACCATGTAGTGTTCGTTCGGGCGACAAGTACCCGCTGTATTGAATATTTTCATACTTGCAGTGGCAAAAATGCATAAAAATTGCTTTGCAACCGACGCCCGCTCGGCCTTTGGACGCTTTCATAGCGCAACGGAGAAAGAAACCGAATGCAATCAAGCTTGCATAAATTGCTGAGGTGCGAACTTGCCGCAAGGCCAGTCGCGAGACCGAAAGGCGAGTCCGAAGGATGCGAAGCACAAGGAGGAAGCGGTCTTTGACTGCAAAATTATGATTTTTTTCTCAAAAACGAGCAAAAAGGCTCATGAAAATAGTGTTTTTTATAAAACTTTATAACATATGTTATACCAAACTGACATTTTAGCGTGCAATTCTGCAATTCGTTGCAACCTTTTGTTGCCATTCTGTTCGTGCTTGCCCGAAAAACTTGACATTCTATTGATTGCATCAATCTTCGTGTCCATAACCACATATGCATAAACCTAAGTGCTTTTGATGTCGGTATGTCCAATTAGTTTGCCAACCGTGAAGAGGTCACCACCAGCAGTAAGGGAGAGGACTGCAAAGGTAGTACTATAGACTTACGCATAGAACTGACTGAAGCAAATGACGCGCATTTACTTCAGTCAAAACAACACATAAGCGTTAGTGTAATTATTTTTAATGTTTTTGAGAAACTCTTACCTGTTACCAATTAAATATTGCGTCGAGCACTGTTTCGACGTTGGAGCGTCTTGTGTTGCCATTGCCGTGCCAAGTTCCGCCGTTGTCGCGTCTGGAATCTCTTCTGCTATCTCTGCGCATAGCGTCAGCACAGCGATCCATCTTCTGGTCTATTACTCGGTTAGGAACGATATTCTCGTCTATGTTATTATGCTCGCGTGCACTCTTGTAAGCCTCCATTGCAGCCTCATAGTGTCCGAGACGATACTCGTCGTCACCCTTGTTGAGGTAGTCCTTTACGTGCACCTCGTGGATTGCGTGGTTTACGGCTTTATAGTCGCGTCCATCCAAGGTTGACTGTGCGTTTACTTCTGTTACGTTTACTGTGAACATTGCTGCTACGAGAGCTGCGATAGCGAATAACTTTTTCATAATGTTGGGTTTTGGGTTTTAAGTTTTTGGTTTTTGGTTTTTGGTTTTAAGTTAAACCCCTTCTTTCGGTTTTTTCCCCTCCCCCTGTAGGGGAGTCGGAGGGGGTCTTGTTTTTGTCTTTTGACGATGCAAAGGTAGGGAGTTTTGAAAAGGTTTCCCAAACACTATATGAAAACAAGACGTACAATCTGTGAAATTCACAAACTGTACGTCTTATTCATTCGTTGTACGGGAAAATGGATGTTCTTCAACGCATATCACTCACTTTTCCTGATATTTTTCTCTTGAAATAGAGGGTAAGCCAAAAGTACTGACACACCCTCATATATATCACTTACTTACCAGCGCATAAAAAAAGTAAGTAAGTAAATTGTGTAATAATAAATCAGGTTGATAGATGTTTTAATACACAAAATCAGAGACTTTTTGTATTTCGGAAGCAAAAACAAAGAAAATCTGGCGCAAAGCCCTACATTTATATTAATGAAAAGACATTGCGCCAGATTTTTGTTTATTCACCTTGTCTATTGCCAAGCTGATTCACGTTTGTCAATAACCAAGCGAGTTTGGTCTATTGCTACCACTTAGCCACCACATACTTCTTCCCGTTCTTTATTATTATATGCGGAACTTGTTGCAACTGAGTGCCGACTTTTCCTGTCAGATCATAAATATACGTTTCCCTTTCAAATGAAACTGGACGTATATTCGCTATTGCATCATCTATAATTGTATAGTCCTTCCATATTTCTGCATTTTCATACGCCGCTTTGCATCCTGGAAGAACATGTATGATACATGTATAATGATTTGGTAGCGACTCCGAATGAAACAAAGATGGAGGGGTAGTTCTTAGACACGTTAATGATACAGCTTTCCCTATTTCTGGTGAATTAAAATTAAGTCCCCAAAAACCAATGCTATCAACACTGGCAGGAACTGTCAGCTGCGATATAGCTAAACCAAAAAATGCATCTTCACCTATTGATGTCACTGTTTCTGGAATAAAAGAATTCTTTGTGGCAACAATCATTTTGTTAGTCGCGGTTTCAATGATGGCATTACAATTCTCACGGCTATCATAAATAGGATTGTCTTTGTCAATAACAAGAGATGATAATGCTTCGCAACCATACACTATAAATTCGCCACAATAACTGACGCTTTTGGGAAAGAATAAGTTTTTAAGCGATGAACAACTATGGAAAGCACCATCTTCTATTATTCTTAAGTTTTCAGGAAACTTAATGTCTTCTAACGAATGGCAACCTGAAAATACATTTATTGGTAATTCTTCAATAAGAGTATTAGATAAGTCGATATGTTTAAGCCCAATACATTCGGTAAAAGCATTATTACCAATATGCATCACTTTAGACAAATCTATTTCTTCCAGTGATAAGCACCTATTAAATGCCAGATTGTCTATCACCGTTGCCATGTCTGGCTTTTGAATTTCTCTTAGATACGGACAACCATTAAGAGAAAGAATACTAACCACGTTATAGCCTTCAGGTGCATCTTCTATCTTATATGTTTCATTCTTACGACCTGGAGGATATTGATTCAACTCCCATACATACCAAGCGCCCCCGCCTACCAAATTATCAAATTCTTCAAATCTATCAGGAGTTACCCAGAAATACCCCCTATTTGCGTAGTTATATAATACGCCATCTACAGACACATAACCATATACGCCATTAAATGAGGCATCAGAATAGATGTTTACCAACTTTCTACACCCCTCAAAAATTCCTTCTGCTATAAGAGTTCCGTTATCTGAGATAAGACCGTGAAATGTGGCAGGTAGAGTTATTTCTGTAAGATTTATACATTGTTCAAAACATCCTAATACAATATATTTTGTTCCATCTAACACTCGGTAAGCACCTTTTCGACCACATGGATATTTAATTATTCTTGTCAATTCTTTGTTATACAGAACTCCATCTACTGAAGTAAAAGATGGATTGTCTTCTGCTACATAAAAATTATCAAGACAACATTCTGGTTCTTTTGATAGAATCTCTGACATATATATATCATTATATACTCTAAAAGATCGTCGGTCAATCGATGTAACAGTTTTTGGGATATACACATTGGTTATACGATCAGTCCTGCAATAGCCAATTCTTGTCACCGTATATGTTTCACCGTTGTATTCGATGGTTTCAGGAATAACCATATCGCCTTCAAAGCATTTGTTGAAGGAGGGTGCTATATACACTTCCCCTGTATTATCATCATATAAATTATAACAAATGTCATCAATAATTATATTTCCATATTTTATTGACTGTGCATTTAGCCCAATGCTAAATATAATTAGTAATGTAACTACAAAATTTCTCATAATCTTTGATTTTTTTATTTAGTTATTATTTCATTTCGTCTATAAGTATTGTTCATTCCAACTCTTACATTAAAGAGCGATAATGAATAATCAGTGCTATATATGAGGGTATATTTACGCATAATGTTGCGTGTTTTATCTGTTATTTATGTAAGCTTTGACCAGTTGATGACTCTGTATCCTCCCTTGTCAGGACCTATATGGGAGATAAAGCCGTTGTCTGTGAGGAAAACGAGGTAGCGTTTAACTGTAGGTATATATGTTCCTGCAAGCTTTGCCATTGTCGGTGCTGATATATACGCATCATTATAAATGCTATATAGAACACTCTCTATGGTTTTTTGTGACAGTTTCTGTGACAGTTGCACGGCTTTCTGTGACAGTTGCTCAATTTTTTGTGGTCCACTTCTATTCTTTTCTGGGTCACTTCACCCATTTTCTGGTCCACTTCATTTGTTTTCTGGCCCACTTCATTATTTAACATCTTCTGCCGACAGTCCAAGGGTCTCAAGGACAGTATCAGCAGGGAATCCGGCAGCAATCATCTTACGGGCGTTTTCGATTTTTTCTTCTGCACGACCTTCAGCACGGCCTTCTGCACGACCTTCCGCACGACCTTCCGCACGGCCTGTTTCTATGACGCTACGCTGATAGCGAAGGTTCTCCATCATGTGATAGTAGTCGTTCTTCTCTGCTTCGGAGAGGGAGTCAATACGCAGGATCTCACGTGCTTCTTGTAGTCCAGGGGCTGTTGCAGACATTGGAATATCTCCATCCTTAAGAAAGCTGATCCACTCGTCAAGCGGAGTCTTTGCTACCTCGTCAAATTTGTCAACTCGCAGCAAATAATACTCAGGGAAAATGTCTGAAGGCATATTGCAGCCAAAAGCATTGCGCTGCGCTGGAGACAACTGCAGTACATCGGACGAATCGTGCATGCTTACAAATTCAGTCTTTCCATGGTAAGCATAGTCATTACCCTGACCAAGCGAGAAATACACGATGTTTATAGAATACACCTTGCGCAACTTCTCGTATGGATCGCCAAGGCTCAGATATTCAGAAACAACCTTTGATGCACCGTATGCCATACGATGGAAGTAGTCCAGTTCGCGGTTATTCTGTATTTCAAAGAGCATAAGTTCACCACTTTCGTCTTCAGCAAGAATGTCCACGCGGTTGAATTTATCTGTGGCATCTTCCTGATTGCTCTCGCTCTCCAGCAAGCGATTTATCCTTATTGGTCTGTCTAAAAGAGTGGTTAGCAATCCCTCCAAAACCACGTAATTGGCTTTGTTACGCAAAAGACGTTTTATTGCCCAATCGAAACGGACGAGTGTATCAGTTCTTGACATAATCTTGTAATAACATATAATTTCCGCGGCAAAAATACGAAATAATAATGAAACTGACAAAGAAAACAGATACTTTTTTGTGTTTCTGATATGAATTACCGTCTTGTCCTTAGAAAACTCAGCTCTGAATTGCTGCGAAAGTAACTCCCCAATGCAAAAAAACGAAAAATATGTAGCACTGTAGCACTGAAGCTGTATAAACAGTTGATAATTAAGGGCTTGCTCTGTGCTACATACCCCCAAATATGTAGCACTAAGTAGCACTTTATGTTGCACTAAACAACAATTCCCTTGTGGAAGGTGTGACTTTAACTATCGGTTTCTTGCAAGAGAAAAACATTTTTCTTATAAGAGAAATTTAGTTTTCTTATAAGAAAACGCTTCGTAATCCTTAGCTTTACAAACCGCAGATGGCAATGTTAGGAAGTTTATAAAACAGCATACACCCTACACCTTTATATTGTAAATGTCTGAATACCAGATTTTTACAGCGATGTAGGCAGCAAATTTTGCCTACACCAGCCTACACCCTTGCCTACACCTCATAACGGTCTAATAATTAAGGCGTTACAGGGCTGGTGTAGGGGGTGTAGGCTAATTTGAAATTTGTTGGGGTTTCGCTTATCACTACTTGATAATCTGCTTTCTGCCATTTATGATGTTTATTCCTGTTTGCGGCTTGGAAAGCTTCTGTCCAGAGATGGTGTAAAGACTTTGACGAACCCCTCCAACTCCCTTTAGAGGGGAGAGGCTTTGACCTTGACTCAGTATTTTAATGCCTGTCACTTCCCCTGGACGCTCGTATGGACCGAGGTCGCGAGCTGCGCTTGTTGCGTTATGCTTGAGGAAAGGATAATCGGCAATGACCTGACGGAGAGGGTCGAAGATTGTGCCTGCAGGGATATCATAGTCCGCAGAACCAGCATCAACCATCTTGCTGTCTGCTGCCAAGCGACCGAACTTGCGTGGGAACGAGCCATCAACGGAACGTGGAAGAAGAGCGTCCTCCTCATCGAGCGAGAGATAGTCATCCTTGTTCACGCCTGAAAGCAAGTGGTTCGTCCAGGCGTTCTTTGAAGGTTTTGTGTTGACAGCGTTATAGTTGTCCGAGCCAACGCAGATCTCCTGACGACCGAGACACACATTATTATAGAAGAACGTGTTGGCAGTAGAGCCACCACTCTCAAACATGAAATCGTAGCCATTGTCAAAGCCAAGGCATCCGATGAGCACATGACCGTCCTTATGACTGTTGCAGTCGAAGCCTTTCACCGATCCGCTCTTGTCGCAACCAAAGGCGATGCAGTCGTAAGCATAATGAACGCCAGCAGAAGAGCCGCCGCTGCCGTTACCACCAAGCTTTATGCCATTGCCGTTGCCAGAGAATGATGCCGAGCCGTCGAGATATTCCTTCACCCATGTGTGGTCTTCGGCATTACCGCTCTCCCATGCCCAGCACTCTGCAAGCACTACGCTATAGTCGGTTTCATAGAGATCCCAAGCATCATCACCATTGCGCCAAGCACGACAGCGAATGAAGCGGTTGCCCTTGCCATTGTGCATCTTGCAGGCAAAGCCGTCGGCATCGGAACCGTAGTTCATGTCGAAGTCGCAATTATGGTGGGAGTCGCAGTCGATAATGTCATTGTAAGCGCAGTGTGTGCCATCATTCTTTGAACCGAAACCAGAGTCGGAGAAGTTGTGACCGAAGCCCATCTGTATGCCAGAGTCGAGGTTGTAAGAGAACTCACAACGCTCAATGCGGTTGTAAGAACCTTCGAGCTTGATGGCATTGTCCGCAGCATGCATGAGGTGCAAGCCGAAGAGAATGTGATAGTCGCCAGTAAGCAGAACACCACGATCGCCAACCTTCGACTTGTCGCGATTGCAGTCAAGCAACTGCTGTTCGAAGTCCATGACAGGCTTCTCGCCGTCATAACAGCGGATAACGATAGGCTTCTCTGCCGTAGCCTTCTTGTTCATGCGGATAGTGAGCTTGCCGTCTGTACCGTATTTGCTGATGTGGTATGTGCCACCACGACAGACAATATGGTCGCCAGGCTGCGCTGCTGCGTATGCCACGGCAAGGTTATACCATGGATTGTCAAGAGAGCCATCGCCGGTTGCATCGTTACCCTTTGGCGATATGTAGTAGGTCTTGCCCGTAGCTGCAGGGATTGGCTTAACAGGAATCCATGTGCCTTCTGTTATATATGTAGGGTCGTCTGGATCAACAACAGGACCGCCGCTGTTCTCGTCAGCGAAAGTAGCCACGAAATCGTCCATGTAGCAGTTGGAAGAAGCCGCCTGAATACGGAACTTCACGCCTTCCAGTTCGTCGGTGCCAGTCTTCTTGCTGTAACCTGAGAACGCAGACGAGCTGCTGGCAATGCGGAACTTATCGATTTCTGTCCATGTACTGCCGCCGTCAGTAGAATAGCTGATGGTAATATCCTTGTTGCTACCGCCTGAACGGTATGTGAATCCTATCTTTGCCACCTTGTTCAACGTAGGGGTAATGACATACGCGCCGTTGCCATTGAACTTGATGGAAGTGACACCGCTCGACACATTGCCTACCATGCCACCGCCCATCTGCCAAGTACCAGAAGGAAGCTGTACGTTGCCGTCAAGTTTCTGCCCATTTGTAATGCTATTGAACGATTCTTTAAGGGTCTCTGCCGCATTAATACTCAACACTGCTAATAGCATCACTGTTATTGAAAGTAATTGTTTCATTGGTTAGTTACTAAAGTTTCCCACCCTTTGAAAGGTAGATTTATTTGATTTAACTTATTGATTAGATGGTTAATACGTTATACATATTGATTACGCGGCTTCCTCGTACTTTTCCAGTGCGCTGAGCATCACCTCGTATTTGGC
>JAZRYU010000107.1:0-70881 GCA_045600885.1 Prevotella sp. | reverse complement strand
TTTAATCCTCCAGTTTTTGCAAACTCCTGTGTGTTACCCTTTTCTGCATCCACGATCAAGCCGATCGGATAGCCAACAGCCACGGAGTTGAAGCATGCCAGATGACTACTGCGGCGAATCTGCATAGCACTCTGGAACTTTCCTAAAGCAGAACCATTCTGAGGGAAAACGCTTCCACCGTTGATGTAGTCAGAAGTGTTTTCAAAGCCGTTACGTCCCATCGGACCAATAAAGGTCACGTTAGAGAATACGGCAGAGGTGAATGGCTCCGTAAGAGAACCATCGGCATCGTTGTCGCTCTCAAAACCATTTGACTGTGAAGTGTCAGCAATGCGTGGGTCGCGGATGGAGAGGGCAAACTGAACCTTTCCATTGTAACCGTTGTCTGTGTCAAATTCATCATCCCATCCATTGTAGGCAACGAGGTAACGGCAGTTGACATTGCCACCAAACCACTCGAAAGAGTCGTCATTGGTGTAGCTCACTTGCACATGGTCAATCTGTGTACCAGCACCTACACTTCCCAATGTCAAACCGTTGATTTCCTTGTCCTTCTGGAAAGGATAGCCTGCAAACTCTACACGTACATAAGAGAGTACACCGCTGTTGTCATTGGCATCGTAGCCACCGTGCTTTGTGCGAGGACCACCCTCAATCTGCTGACCAAGCACACCTTTGTTGTTCGTGCCACGTCCGCAAATGACCAGTCCTCCCCAGTCGCCAGGCTTACGGTTGCCCTTTGCTTCAGCAGAGGTGAAGACGATAGGAGCTGATTCTGTGCCCCTGGCATAGAGTTTGCCACCAGGTTCCACGATGAGCGAGGCGGCAGAAGCCTTCTCACCCTTGATGACAGTACCGGGTTCGATGGTCAACTCCGCACCGTCAGCCACATATATCCATCCCTTCATCAGATATACCCCCTTCTTCAGCGTCTGCTTGCCAGTAAAGATAAACTCCTTATCACCATTGCCGATAATGCTTCCGTTCACGTCATCTTTGCCTTCTGCTGAGAAGGTGAGGCGATTGCATGTCTTGATGCTACCGTCCGTGCCCCATACGTAGGCAGCTTGTGTCTCATTACCATTGTTCACGTCATCGTCTTTGCTGCACGATACCATGGTCATCGCCAGCGTAGTGACCATCATGGCCACTGAAAGAAAAACTTTCTTCTTCATTGTTTTTATTGTTTTGTTATTACGTCATGCAACCCACCCCTTGTGGAATTGCGCTGCAAAGATACTCTTTTGTTGTTTCTACATTGTTACGATCATGCTACGATTTTGTTTCGTAACCAGATTGTCATAATGCAAGATTTTTTAGAATTTGTAACTTGCGGAAAGTTTTATGGTGCGTCCCGGGTAAAAGGAACGCGTAATTTGTTCTACTTCGCCTTGCTGAGTCCTTTCAAATTGCTTGAACAGAACCTTTTGTGCCAGAAGGTCACGCACGGATAGACGAAGGTCGAAGTGTCCGATGCTCTTGGCTATGTTGAAGTCGAGTTGATGGCGAGGCATCTCATAACTGTCGGGCACACGTACTTCGGTGATACCAGTTCCCACGCTACGTCCTACGCCTATCAGACGTTTGCCAATCACATTGTAGAGTAATGATGTCGTCCATCCCTGCGTCCCTTTTCCTTTGCTGGGGATTTGGTTGCTGTTGAAGAAAAGTCCAACGTTGACAAGATATGGCGACTGTCCTTGCATCGGGCGTGATTCCTCCTTGCTTCCATCAGGAAAAATTACATTGCTCTTTATCCATGAGGTATTGAGTGACAGGGAGAGAAAAGGCAGACGCAGGAAATCAAGCTGCTTGCGGATGTCGAGTTCAATGCCATAGTTGTCGGCTCCTTCTGCGTTGAGATAGGAATATACGAGGTCGGTGCCACCAGCTACTGTGTACGTCCACTCGATGGGATTGCGGAAATGCTTGAAAAAGAGTGAGAGGCTCACCACCTCACCCGCATGAGGATACCATTCCCAACCGAGGTCGAGGTTATCAATGTAAGCCGGCTGGAGATTGTGATTGCCCTGCACGTTGCTGGCAAGGTCGAAGTCGTAATAGACACTGGACGAGAGTTCGCGAAACTCGGGGCGGTTGGTCGTACGACCGTATGCAACGCGCAACTGCTGCTTGTCGGTAAGGTGGTAGGCAAGGTTGAGTGATGCGAAAAGGTCGTTGTACTCATAGAATGTAGAGAGTGGTGATGACTCCTGACGGCGGGTATTGGAAATCAGTTCTGTGCGTACATGTTCAAAACGTACACCACCATACACATCAAACTTTTGAATGGGAAGTTTCGCACTCACGTAACCGCTGCCCTGAGTGCTTCGAGCAGAATAGTTGTTGCTCCAATCGATGAGTTCATGCTGACTGATGCCAATAGTATTTTCGTCCATGGTCAAGATGACAGGCAGGTTGCTCTTGGCATCACAACCATCAAGTGATTGAGGCAACTGACCGCCCTCGTACTGCAATGTCCATTGACGTGTCTCATACGTTCGGCGACGATGTTCGGCGTATGCACCTGCAAAAAGAGAGGGGGTGAATGAGCCTAAAGCAAAGTTGTGTTTCCAATTGGTGGCAGCCGAAAGGATGTGCTCATCGAGTCGGGAGGTCTCACGATTGAAGTCGTTCAGGTTCTCTACTACCCAGCGGTTATCGTTATCGTAAACCGTGTATCGGCGACGGTTGGGCAGATGGCGATTAGCGTATGCATAGCCGAGGCTCCAGTCAAGTTTATCAGCTTCTGATAGTGTGTGTTTGCCATCCAACTGAACATTGTAGGTAAGCCTACGTTGGCGGTAATACTCTGCCTGACGCACATGGTCACTCTGCGCATCAAAGCCATCACGATCAGTATATCGATCCTTACCCAAATTATTGAGAATCTGTTTCAATTCAACTCGATTACGCCCAGAGGCAGATAGATACGTAAGGTTGAGCAATGTACCAAACCGACGATTGACATTGTACTGCTGGTCGGTCATCTGGCGCAGGTAGTTGGAGCGGTTGTGTGTCACATCGTAAGCACCAAATAGATTGTTCTCCATGTCGCGCAGGGTTCGGTATTGTTGCGTGAAATTGGCACTGGCAACCAATGCCCATGTCTGTCCTTTGTCTGTACGCCATCGCTGTGCCGTGCTTGCCGAGGCACTGATATCCCCGACAGGAGAAAAGGAATGTGCCTGCCAGCTATTCTCTTTCGTAGAAAGGAATGTACGGAAGTGTGATGCCTCATTCCAAGAAGTTCCCAACGAGATCTCCGTCTTGTTCTCGCTCGGCACATCCTTTGTGTTGACCAGAATGAAGCCTCCCGAGAAATCTGCGGGATATTCTGGTGCAGAAGACTTCACAACCATCATATTATCAAGTTGCGACGACGGTATGATGTCGAAAGAAAAGGCTCGTTGATCAGCTTCGCTCGAAGGTACGGCAGCTCCATTCAGCCATACATTATTATATCGTTGCGAAAGTCCTCTCACCATGACAAATTTCTCGTCGATGATGCTTACACCTGGTATGCGGCGTATCACCTCGCCAGCATCCTTGTCTTGAGTTCGCTTGATGTGCTGCTCGCTAACGCCAGTCATCGTTACATGCGCCTCCTGCTGTTCTCTGGTGGTCGCCGCTTCGGTGTTGTGAAGTACTGTTCCTGTCACCGTTACTTCGCTGAGCGTGGTATTGTCCATATCAAGCACAAAATCCAAAACCATGTCATCCTTGGTTACCCTGACATTCTCTCGAACAACTGTTTTGAAGCCGATGTAGTGTACCGTCAGCGTATAAGTACCATTCTTCAATGTCAACGAGTAGTTACCATCAATGTCAGCAGTAGTTCCATGTCCGTCATTCGTTACGATGGTAGCCCCAGTAAGCGGCTCATTTGTGCCTTGTTCTGTGATTTTTCCTTTCACTATACCAGCGAAACAGATGGCTGGCATAGTGATGAGGAGAGTTGCTATTACTATTCCCTTGAATTTGTTTTCCATACTTTTAATCGTCATCGTCATCATCATCATCATCGTCATCATCTTCATCTTCATCATCATCGTCGTCATCCCAGTCATCGTCGTCATCAGCATCAACAACAATGCATTGCTTCTGACGAGGAACGGCAGAAGCCTTGCACTTTGTAAAAAAAATCAAATATGTTGCGCATCTTAATCATAATCACTTTAGAATCTAATCATGAGTTCGGCTACGAGTTTGTCTTGCTCGCTTTCCTTAGGCGTTCCATTGTTTGGATACCAGTACTTCTCATAATTGAGACGAATGTCTGTTGGGAAGTATTTGTTGCGAACAGAGAAGGTGAGACCAGCGGTAAGGCGATGGCGCTCTGCGTCAGAGAGAACGAGTCTTTTCTCCCTTCCCGTGGAGGCATCAGGAGTGGTCCATCCCTTCTTTCCGTCGCTATGGTTGTCCATGTAGTCGTAGCGGAGGAGGTAGCTGATAGCTTGGATGTAAGACTTCTCATTCTTTATCTTCTGCTTGTAGATAGCCATTGCGTCAATGGCATTGCAATCGTCGAAAGCATCCTTGGCATAAAACTTGCGCAAATATTCTGCTTCCAGATGCAAACCGCTACTTTCGTAGTATGCGCCAAGGTCGACGGAAGTGTAAGACGCTTCGCGGTTAGCAATGAGCTGATGCTGGATGCTTGGAACGATAGCCAATCCCTTGACTGGATAATATTGCAGACGAGCGGAGTAGGCAGGAGAAGAGAACCAAGCGGTCTTCTGGTTGTCGAGATTTGAACCGTTGTACATTCCTGCATCCACGGAAAGCACTTTGCGGTTGTCCTTATCCGTGAAATCATAGCCCACGGCTGCACCCACATCGCGCATATCGCCCACCTGCTTCGCAATGAAAGAACGGTTGGCAAAGTACTGTGCCGACGGATTGCGATGAGCATCAATAGAGAATGGCATACGCTGCTGACCGAAGGTAACACGCAGAGCAGACCCTCCCTGACTCTCCCTTAAAGGGAGGAGAAGTCGCACCCACGCATCTTTCATCTTAATCGCCGATTCGTCACAGAGATCCACCTCCAGCTTATAGGCTGATCTAGCGGAAAGACTTCCTTCGGCAGAGAGTCTTGCATTGCGCACCTCAAAACGACTGGCTTCAAGGTCTGGCTGATATTCGTACTTGCCACGAAGAATGCCATGTATCTGCGGATTCTGCACCTCCGAGTCATGTGTCTGGGCTGATACTACTGCTGCGTAGCATAAGAGAAGAAAGAGAATTCTCACTTTTACTTTACTCATAAGATATCGTCATTTCGGGGTTCTGATTATCGCCCGGAATGGCGCTGCAAAGGAAGAATATGGATATTTCAGAGTGGTTGCGAAGTTGTGTCATTAGTGTTACAGATACTATTGTAACAACATCTTAACACGGTTGTAACATCTTTGTAACATCTTCTTAATACCTTTGCAACATAAAACAGCGAAAAAGCAATATTGTAAATGGACACAATCCTTAATCTCCTTTCCCTTTTGGGATCTCTTGGCCTCTTCCTCTTCGGTATGAAAACGATGAGCGAGGGACTTGAAAAGTTTGCGGGCGATCGCCTGCGCAGTATCTTGGCTGCAATGACAAAGAATCGCTTCATGGGCGTGCTGACGGGTATCATCGTTACGGCTCTCATTCAGTCATCGTCTGCCACAACGGTCATGGTTGTATCGTTCGTCAATGCAGGATTGATGAACCTTGCCCAAGCCATTGGCGTAATCATGGGTGCTAACGTAGGTACTACCGTTACGGCATGGATAATCTCAGCTATTGGTTTCAAGGTAAACATCGCTGCACTTGCTCTGCCACTGCTCGCCTTTGGCATTCCGCTCATCTTCAGCAAACAGAACAAACGTAAGTCGGTGGGTGAGTTCATCTTCGGCTTTGCCTTCCTCTTCATGGGACTCAGCTTCCTGCAGCAGGCTGCTACCGACCTCGACATTGGTTCTATGGTAGCAACGATGCTTGCCTCAGTGGCTGACGGCGGTTTCCTTACCATCATCCTCTTTGTTATTGTAGGTGCTCTTGTCACGATGCTCGTTCAGGCTTCGGCAGCCACGATGGCTATCACGCTGATGCTTTTCGATATGCACATCCCAGGTTTCGGACTGGAGCAGGCTGCTGCTCTCGCCATGGGACAGAATATCGGTACTACCATCACTGCACTTATGGCATCAATGACAGCTGGCACACAGGCTCGTCGTGCAGCCTTGGCACACATGTTCTTCAATGTCTTTGGCGTGGTCGTTGTGCTGCTTATGTTCTATCCATTCTGCAATGCCATCAGCTGGTTTGTGGAGGACGTGATGCTGGCAGGCAATAATGATTTGTTCAAACTCTCAATGTTCCACACAGCATTCAATATCTTCAATACATTATTATTGATAGGCTTTGTAAAGCAGATAGAGAATTTTGTTTGCCGTGTACTCCCTATTACGGAAGAGCAGGAGGAGACAGGACTCAAATTCATCTCTGGCGGACTCTTCTCAACAGCCGAGCTGTCTATTCTTCAGGCTCGTAAGGAGATCGTGTTCTTTGCAGAGCGTTGTCAGAAGTCGTTCAACTATGTGCTTTCCATGCACCCTTCAAAGGAGCATCTGAAGAATGATAATTTCTCCGGACGCGCAGTAAAGGATGATGATTTCCAGCGTATCTATGATAAGGTGGAGAAGTATGAGGGTATCACAGACAATATGGAGTATGAGATAGCCCATTACTTGCAGCAGGTGAGTGAAGGTCGTCTGTCTGACGACGCTAAGCGTCAGGTGCAGCGAATGCTTCGCGAGGTGGACGATCTTGAGAGTATTGGCGACTGCTGTTTCTCGCTTGCTCGCACCCTTGCCCGTAAGCGTGAGAGTTGCAAGGAGAACTTCACGCCATTGCAACTGGAGAACATCAACAACATGGAGCATCTTATCAGCGAAGCCCTCAGACTTATGACCGATACTCTCCAGCAACCAGAAGGTGAAGGACATGACATCACTCGCAGCTACACAATAGAGAACGAGATAAACGCTCTTCGCACGCAGGTTCGTAATGATAACCTCCAGAACATTGCTGAAGGTCAGTACGACTACAAGCTTGGTGCCTTCTATATTGACTACATCAACGGACTCGAGAAGCTTGGCGACTACATCCTCAACGTAGCTCAGTGTAAAGCAAGGCAGACGAGGGTGTAAGGAAAGCTGCAATGATGTTTAGTTTTGGCGAAAACGGCGAAAAGTGTTACAATGTTATGAAAGTTTTCTCAAGCAATGATAAGAACTTGTTGTTTATTTGAAAGATTTTCGTAATTTTGCACCCATAAAACTAACATTAAGCATGGCTAAACGTATTCTTATAGTCGATGACGAACCCGATATCTGCGAGATTCTCCGTTTCAATCTTGGGATGGAAGGTTATGATGTGGATGTAGCAGAGGCTCCCCTCCAACTCTCCCGATTGGGAGATGCATTACCTGACCTGATTCTGCTTGATGTGATGATGACTCCCAAATCGGGCTTTGAATGGGCTAAGGAACTGAAGGCTGACAGGCTGACGGCTGACATTCCTATTATCTTCTGTACCGCAAAGACACTGGAGGAAGACCTTCTGCAAGGTTTTGCCCTCGGCAGCGATGACTACATCTGCAAGCCTTTCCGCATAAGTGAGGTGAAGGCTAGAGTGAAGGCTGTGTTGAGGAGAAGCCCTTCTCCCGACAAATCTTCAGAACGGGGAGAAGTTACAAAAGCTAACGAGAGTCCTTCAAACACCATTGTATATACTCCCCGTCCAGAACGGAAGGAGGAGGAAGGTCTTGGTATCGTCCTTGACCTTGATCGTAAGGAATGCTATATAGACGGAAAGGAAGTTGTTTTTACGAAACTTGAGTTTGAAGTGCTCGCCCTTCTTCTCTCCAAGCCGGGACAGGTCTTTTCGCGCGAAAAGATACTGAGTGCCGTGTGGCCAAGTGACACAATCGTCCTTGATCGTACGGTAGATGTGAATATTACTCGCATAAGAAAGAAAATTGGTCGTTACGGAGAGTTCCTGCGTACGAAATTTGGTTATGGCTACATGTTTAATGTTTAAGGGTAATATAGATTATTGGCATGATGCGGACAAGACTTACAAATAAGATCTTCATCGTGGCGACCATCCTCGCCAGCATCTTCACGCTCTTCTTCGGAATCTATGAGTACAGGCGTGAACATGCCTTTCGCGTGGATATTCTGCATTCACAGCTGCAGTTGAATAATTATCACTATCTGGAGAAACAAGGCGATAAAGATATTCGTGTCACGGTTATTGACACCCTTGGCAATGTTCTTTCTGATACGGAAGAGGCTGACGCAAATCACATGGGCAATCATCTTCAGCGCGAGGAGATACAGGAGGCTTTGAAGAATGGCTGCGGTTATGCCATTAAACGAACCACTTCCCTCCTTTCTGGGGGAGAGAATGGTACTGGTGAGAAGTATTTCTATTCTGCCACACGCTTTGGCGACAGAATCGTGCGCTCGTCCGTTCCTTATTCAGCCGAACTTACCTCTTCCCTTGAGCATGATTACACATTCTTCTATTATACCGCTGGCATACTTGCTCTCATAGCCACGGCATTGTATTTCCGTCGTCGCTATGAATATAGTGAACAGGAGAAACAGCGTATTAAGCGACAGCTTACAGAGAATGCTGCCCATGAACTGAAAACGCCAGCTGCCACCATTGAAGGCTACCTGGAAACGCTTGTCAGCAATCCTTCTATGCCAGAGGACAAACGACAGAACTTCCTTGAGCGATGCCATGCGCAGAGTCGTCGCATGAGTCGTCTGCTCTCTGATATGAGTACGCTCACCCGACTGGACGAAGCGCAGGAATTTGTGAATCGTAAACTGCTGAACAGTAAATCTATTGATGCTGCACTCATACTCCGTCAGATAGAAGAAGAGACTGCATCGCAATTCCGTGAGCGCAACATTGAGCTTCAAATGAACACCCCACAAACGCTCCCAATGCAAGGTGATGCCTCTCTCATTTACTCCCTCTTCCGTAACATCTTCAGTAATACACTTACATACGCAACTGATGCTACTTATTTCAAGGTAGAAGCAAAAGCATCGGCAGGCAGTTATTTCTTCTCTTTCATAGACAATGGTCCGGGAGTGCCAAATGAACATCTGCCTCACATCTTTGAACGATTCTACCGCATAGACAAAGGACGTTCTCGCCGTTTAGGCGGCACAGGTCTAGGACTCGCTATTGTGAAGAATATTGCTCTTCAGTATGGCGGTTCCGTAACTGCTTCGGGAACACCGGGAGGAGGCTTGACGATTGAGGTGGAACTGACGGTGTAAAACTACAGCTCAATCTGTTTCTTGCCGTTGAAAGTGTTAAGTGTGAAGCTTATCTCCAAGTCGTCTGGCGTTTCTATGCCATAATGGTTCAGTATGGCAAGAAGTCGCTCGCGGGTAATGCTTATGTAAAGTTCTACGGAATAGTAGAGCGGCATATTGTTCTGATCGTGTGTCAGACGGAGATGAAGCTTAGGCTTTTTTGTGACAGAACCGTTAGCAACTGAAAGAGAGTCATAGGAAACGCTATCACAGACGAGCCCGATAATATGTGGTTTCTTCTCGTCAGCGCTACCAGTCTTTACGGAAATATTGATGTTGTAGTATTTGCCGTTCTTAGACTTCCATGCAGAAATCAGGTTGACAGGATCGTTCTTCGTCTCAGTTTTGAGTGTGTCGGAAAGAGCCACGTTTGGCACATATACTGGTGTGAAGCTGATGGCGGAAGATGCTTCCGTAACGGTCTCGTTCTCAGCAGATTTGTTGTAAAAAAGCATCATGCGGATGCTGTCGTTGTATATGAACTGTTTGTAGTTCTTCTTCAGAGGAGCGCTGCTGATTGGCTGTGCGAGAATAAGTGTGCGGTCATCGTCAAGCGTACCTCTGTCAATCTTATCCTTGGCAGTGGAGAAGACGGTCATGTCCGCAGAATAATAGGAGTATTTGCCGTCGCCAGACTCATAGCTGTCAATAGTGCAGGAGGCAATGGCTGCGGCAAACGAAACGGACAACGCGGCCTTAAGACCGCGTTTCCATATATTATATATATAATGTGTATCCGTAATTTTCACGTTTCAGAATTATAGTCCAAGATGATTCTTGAGCGGATTAGCGTACATCGTGAGAAGGCAGTTCATGAGGTAGTCGTTGTCTGGGTTTGGAATGACAACTTTCTGCATTTGCATCTTCAGATAGCCGTCAACCTTCTGCTCTTCCTCAGCTGTGTAGCCATTGTTGAAATTGTCGCGATTTCCGTTAAGGCGGTCAAGAGCGATGTAGTTGATAGGGAAGATCTCATAGGCTGCATGAATCTGCTTGTCCATTTGAGCGGCGATGACGTCGAAGACTTCTGTCTTTGGCACTTCACGCAAGGTCTCAAGAAAGTCGTCAATGCACTCTGTAGCACGATAAACGACGCGACCTTTATAGCCGAGAATACCGGTCTTCATGCTGTTTACGTCGTCAGCCTTTGATTTCTTCCATTCTGGATTGTCGCGCTTGAGCTGGAACTCCTGAGCCTTGAGGATGTCGCAAGGGTCGTATTCGTAAGAGATGCAGAGCGGAGAGATGTGCATCTGCTTGAGTCGGTCTATGGCATCACCGTTTCCTGCCATGGCAATCATCTTGAGGATGGCTGGTTGAGTACGGTCGTTAGAGTCCTTCGCACGACCTTCTCGCTGAGCTATCCAGAGGTTGTCGTTCTTATCCTCAATGACGTGACGCATGTATGAGGCAAGAGTCTTGCTGGCAACAAGCTGCTCACGGAGAGAAAGACCGCGACGAACGATGAATGCCTTTATTGTGCGTACAAGGTCTTCTACCCATGGCCATGCAAGGAGATTATCGCCAATGGCAATCTCACAGGTCGTAGGGAATCCTGCGTCAATAAGCACTTTTGAGAGGAATGCCGAGTCAAGGACGATGTCGCGATGGTTTGAGATGAAGGTGTAGCGACTGTCTGTGCTGACGGCATTGAAATCTACCGTCATGCCGTCGCTTGCCTTCTCAAGGAGACTGTGGAGGAAAGTGTAGCAGAATTTCTTCTGGAACTCAAGGTTTGTCTTGCAGGAACGCATCTCCTGCTCTACGGCAGCGAGAGGAACACCTGGAAGGACGAAAGCCGCCATCTGCTGAAACATTGGTTCAGCAAGCATACGGGTATATACGTCTTGAAGCTCTTCTGGGTTGTAAGAGCGGATAGAGTCGTAGTTCATAGGGAAGGATTTTAAGAGAACTGGTTCTCAATGATATCACTAAGCACGTCCTTCATCTCAAGTCCAGCAGCGTGAACCTGCTGAGGGATGAAGCTTGTAGGTGTCATGCCTGGAGTAGTGTTCACTTCAATCATATTAATCTTATCTTCTCCGTTTTCGTTAGAGATGATATAGTCAATACGGATGATACCGTTGGCATTGAGAATGTCGTAGATTGCCTCAGTGACCTTAGCAACACGAGTAGCTGTTTCCTCTGAAAGGCGAGCAGGAGTGATTTCCTTAACCTGTCCGTTGTACTTTGCGTCATAGTCAAAGAACTCATTTTCAGTAACAACCTCTGTGGCAGGGAGTACAACAGTCTTTTCCTGAGTCTTGTAGATGCCCTGAGAGATTTCTGTTCCGCCTACGAATCCTTCAATCATCACGTCAGAGTTCTCAAGGAGAGCCTTGCGGATGGCTGGTGCGAGGTGGTCGCGTTCCTTAACCTTTGTTACGCCGAAGCTGCTGCCACCGGCAACAGGCTTTACGAAACAAGGCATGCCGACCTTCTCTTCAATGGCAACCTCGTCGATGTTGTTGGCATTTGTCTTGCGGATGAGCACGCTCTCAGCAACGCGAACGCCAAAGCCGCGAAGGTACTGGTTGAGGACGAACTTGTTGAAAGTCATAGCCTCTACGAGTACGCCACTGGTAGAGTAGGGGAGGTTGATGAGGTCGAAGTAGCCCTGAAGAAGACCGTTCTCACCTGGAGTGCCGTGGATAGTGATGTAGGCATAGTCGAAGAAGACGGTGCTGCCATCCTCTTTGAAAGAGAAATCCCTGCGGTCAATCTTTGCCTTACGACCATTGTTGAGCATTACATGCCAGTCGTTGGCACGGATGAGCACGATGTAAGTGTTGTATTTCTCGTCATCAAAGAAAGACTTGAGACCTTGTGCTGAGCGGAGAGATACCATGTACTCAGAAGAGTCTCCGCCGCAAACTATAGCGATGTTACGTTTCATTTTCTGTGGATTTTTATGTTTTTGCCAAGGCGAACGCCTTGGGAACAGTGGTTGCTTTTTTGATCGAAGTTGAAACTTCGGGAATGGTGGTTGTTTTTTGACCGAAGCAGAAACTTTGGGAATGGGTGGTTTCTTTATTGGGATGAGAGACGATAGTTGTCCCACTTCTCAAACAGTGCTTTTAGATCATCGGCGATCTCTGAGTTGAAATTCATCTCCTCGCCTGTTATTGGATGCTCAAAACCGAGTGTCTTAGCGTGGAGAGCCTGTCGCGGACAGATCTTCATACAGTTGTTAATGTACTGCTTGTAAGATGTAGTCCTTTCGCCTCGCAGAATCTGGTCGCCTCCGTATCGCTCATCAGCAAACAGCGGATGCCCGAGATGCTTCATGTGAGCACGAATCTGGTGAGTGCGTCCTGTTTCAAGTCGGCATTCTATGAGCGTCGTATAGCCGTAGCGTTTCAGAACTTTGTAGTGCGTAATGGCAGGCTTTCCTATTTCTGAGTCAGGAGGGAATACTGCCATCTGCATTCGGTCTTTCGGGTGACGAGCGATGTTTCCGATAACGGTGCCTTCATCTTCCACGAAATTGCCCCATACGAGAGCCTGGTATGTTCGTCGGCAGGTGTGGTTGAAGAACTGAAGTGCAAGTCCGGTTTTCGCCTGTGCCGTCTTAGCTATGACGAGAAGTCCGCTTGTGTCCTTGTCTATTCTGTGAACCAGACCCACTTCTGGGTCGTTGGCGTCAAAAGACTTTACATCTCGCATGTGCCATGCCACAGCGTTGATGAGGGTGCCATGATAGTTTCCGCATCCAGGGTGGACAACCAGTCCTGCCGGTTTGTTTACTACCATCAGATGTTCATCTTCATAGACTATCTCCAGCGGAATGTCTTCGGCTATAATCTTGTTCTCGAACGGCGGACGGTCGAGCATCAGGGTGATAACATCCTTAGGCCTTACCTTGTAGTTTGACTTTACAGGTTTCCCATTGACGAATAGCTGCCCTGCTTCTGCCGCCATCTGAATGCGGTTTCGGGAGGTGTGTGGTCTGAGCTCCACGAGGTATTTGTCAATCCTCACCGGAGTCTGCCCGCTGTCCACCTCCATGCGGAAATGCTCAAAGAGCTCCGCTTCAAGGTTTTCTATGTCAATAATGTCCTGTTCTATCATTATTATATATAAAGGTGTGGCAAGTTTCCAAGGCTTGCAAGGTTTTTTATTGTGGTTCACCGTCAGGGTTTACCTGAGTGCTTCTCTGCTGTTTTTCGCGAACGAGCTGCTCTATTTCGTTGTCAAGGTTACGCTCCACTTCTGCCTGAACCTCCTCGTCGGTGTAGGTTTTTGTGGTAGTGTTATTGTTCTGACCACCCTGATAGCCGCCAGTAGAACCTCCTGTATTGTAGTTGATGAGGTCTTCCTGATCGTAGTAGTATGGCGAAGGGATGAAGGTGACAGAATCACCGAGGTCACGCTTTCCGTCTCCAACGAGAAGGATGAGTCGGGCTTCGATGGAAACCATGTCGCCTGTTTTGAGGTTCTTGTTATTGCACTTTATGCCATAGAGCCAGTCCTTTTCGCCAGCGATGTACTGGATGTCAACGCGCTTGAAGCCTGCAGCAAGGAGTATAGCCTTTGCTTCGCGAGCACTGCTATTGTCGATGACATCCGGAATCTTCTTCTCAGCAGAATGACCTGCATTGATCACCACATAGATAACACGACCAGGCTTCACGACTCTGCCCGGTGAAGGAATCTGCTCAAGAACGATACCCGCTGGCAGATTTTTCAGATACAGAGTGTCTGAAACTTGAATCTCAAGTCCCTGTTTCATCAATTCCTTCTTTGCGACCTTGATGTTTTTCTTCTTAATGTTAGGAACTGTGATCTTTTTCCCATGGTTGGTGTATGAGTTGAGTGCGAAGTACGCACCTATTACGATAGCTATAAACAAAGCTACGGCGCCCCAAAAGTTCAGGGCTACCTTCAAGCTAAATAGACTTTTTAGAAATTCTTTCATGCGGCAAAGTTATAAAAAAATCAGAAAGGAGCAAAGCATTTGCCTTACTTCTTTCTGATTTAAGCGTTTTTCTTATTAAGAATACGCTAAGTCCGTGCAAAATTGTCCAAAAATCACGATTATTTTCCGTGATGTTCGTCAGAAACTGTGAGCTTCTTGCGACCCTTTGCGCGACGAGAAGCGAGGACGCGACGACCGTTCTTTGTTGCCATGCGCTCACGGAAACCGTGCTTGTTTACTCGTCTTCTGTTGTGAGGTTGAAATGTTCTTTTCATAATCGATTATGTTTTTATTTTTTTATCTTTTAACCACTTTTGGGCTGCAAAATTACATAAATCTTTTGAAATGAGCAAGAAAAAGTCTAAAAAATGCAACTTTTTTGATAAAAAGTAGTAACTTTGCAGCCGAAAACTGATTGTTTTGCATTTCAGCACCTTCGCGACGGGCTAAAATGAAGTCCTTGGCGAACCCCGAAAATCAGCAAATAAACATAAATTATACACTATATTAAACTATGATTCAATCACAAGACATTAAGAAGGGTACTTGTATCCGTATGGATGGCGGCATCTGGAGATGCATCGAATTCCAGCACCGTAAGCCAGGTAAGGGCAACACAGTAATGAACACAAAGCTCAAGAACGTGGCTGATGGCCGTGTGCTTGACCGTACTTTCCAGGTTGGTTTCAAGCTTGAGGACGTTGCTATTGAGCACCGTGACTATCAGTTCCTCTACCCAGAGGGCGACCAGCTTATCTTCATGAGCATGGAGACTTTCGAGCAGATTCCTATCGCTAAGGATAATATCGTTGGTGTTGACTTCATGAAGGAGTCTGACATCGTGACTGTCGTTTCTGATACTACTGACGGTACAGTACTCTACGCTGAGATGCCAGTTAAGACTAACCTCCGCATCACTCACAGCGAGCCAGGTATCAAGGGTGATACAGCAACTAACGCTACAAAGCCAGCTACTCTTGAGACTGGTGTTGAAATCCGCGTGCCTCTCTTCATTGATGAAGGCGAACTCGTACAGGTTGATACTCGCGACGGTAGCTACCTCGGACGTGTGAAGGAATAATTTATGGCAGTAAGATATTCTATTATCGTGCCGGTTTACAATAGACCGGATGAAGTGAACGAACTCCTTGAAAGTCTGACTACTCAGACCTTCAAGGGGTTTGATGTTATTGTCGTAGAGGATGGATCGGCTGTGCCTTGCAAGGATGTTTGCGATAAATATGCCGAACTTCTCCCTATACATTATTATAATAAAGAGAACAGCGGACCAGGACAATCCCGCAACTATGGCGCGGAACGTGCTGATGGAGAGTATCTCCTGATACTTGATTCTGACGTCGTCCTGCCAGCTACTTACCTGGAAGAGATAGAGAAGGAACTGCAGCGAGAGCCGGCAGACGCTTTCGGCGGACCGGATCGTGCTCACGATTCGTTTACGGATACGCAGAAGGCTATAAGCTATTCTATGACCTCGTTCTTTACGACAGGTGGCATTCGCGGTGGAAAGAAGAAGATGGATAAGTTCTATCCTCGTTCTTTTAACATGGGCATTCGTAAGGATGTCTATCAGCAGCTTGGCGGCTTCTCCAAGATGCGCTTCGGTGAAGATATTGATTTCTCAATCCGCATATTCAAGGCGGGCTGCAAATGCCGACTTTTCCCAAACGCCTGGGTATGGCATAAGCGTCGTACGGATTTCAGGAAATTCTTCCGCCAGGTCTATAACAGCGGCATCGCCCGCATAAACCTTTATAAGAAATATCCAGAGTCTTTGAAGCTTGTTCATCTTCTGCCAACAGTCTTCACGGTGGGAGTTTGCGGCTTAGTGCTCATCTCTGCCTTTGGCAGGATAATGATGGAATATGGCGATAAGGCAGATTTCCATACATGGTATCTCGTCTGCGCCCTGCCTTGGCTTCCGATATTACTGTATTGCTTGTTGCTTTTTGTGGATTCTACGGTGTTCAACAAGAGCGTGAAGATCGGATTCCTCAGCATCGGAGCTGCCTTCGTACAGCTCTTCGGCTATGGCACAGGCTTCATCGCGTCGTGGTGGAAACGCTGCGTGAAGAAGGAAGGCGAGTTCCAGGCATTCGAGAAGACTTTTTATAAATAAGCGGTTTTATTCATTAGAATCAGCTAATATATTTTCAAGAAAAATAAACAAGAGATGCTACCTACCAGACAATATGCCGAGAAATGCTTGCGCGATGAGGCTGAGGCTATCCTTAACCTTATCCCGCTTCTTGATGATAACTTTGACCGTGCTATACATCTTATATATAATAGCAAGGGCAGGTTTATCATCACTGGCGTTGGAAAGTCTGGTCATATCGGTTCGAAGATCGCAGCTACGCTTGCCAGTACAGGTACGCCATCGTTCTTCGTCAATCCTCTTGATGCCTTCCATGGCGACCTCGGTATGTTTACCTCCGATGATGTCGTTATGGCAATTTCAAAGAGCGGATATACGGATGAACTGCTGCGTTTTATCCCGCTTCTTCAGGACAGGAACATCCCGATTATAGGCATGACGGGCGATCCTGAGTCGCTTCTGGCAAAGCATTCCACGTGTCATCTGAATGTCTTTGTGGAGCGTGAAGCCTGTCCGCTGAATCTTGCGCCTACATCTTCCACTACGGCAGCTCTTGCCATGGGAGATGCGATAGCCTGCGCATTGATGGAGGTGCGAAAGTTCAAGGCGGAAGATTTTGCGTTGTTTCATCCGGGTGGTTCTTTGGGCAAGCGTTTGCTCATGAAGGTTAAGGACGTGATGTCTGGTGAACCATTGCCTGTTGTGTCGCCAGAAACGATGCTCTCCGATGCCATCCTTGTTATGACAGCAGGAAAGAAAGGAATGGTGGTAGCTATTGATAATGAGAGAGTTGTGGGAATTATTACCGATGGTGACCTGCGCCGAACAATCCAGAAGTACAAGAAGGAATTCTTTGACCTCAGGGTTGCGGATGTCATGATAAGGACTCCGAAGACAATCCACGAGGATGCTGGACTTGCACATGCTACGGATATAATGCTCACTAACAGCATTCACTCACTTATTGTTCTTGATAGTCACGAGCGTTTCGTTGGAATCGTTGACTATTTCTCTTGCCTGTAATAGTTCTTAGTTATACGGGCAAAAGAAGGCGGTATATGGGCTGAAATCAGCTTGTATGAGCCTTAAAATGGTTAAAATTCTTGAAAAAGATTTTGTTTTCGTTTGAAAAATGCTCTAATTTTTCTCTTTTACAAAGGAAAATCGTAACTTTGCGCCCAAATATACATAAAAAATCATACACTATGTCATCATTTGTAGAAGATAAAATCGTGATGGACGGTCTTACATACGACGATGTCCTCCTTATCCCTGCGTATTCAGAAGTGCTTCCACGCACTGTCGAGTTGTCAACAAAGTTCTCTCGCAACATTGACCTGAACATCCCGTTCGTTACGGCTGCAATGGACACTGTTACAGAGTCTTCCATGGCAATCGCTATCGCTCGTGAAGGCGGTATCGGTGTTATCCACAAGAATATGTCTATTGAGGAGCAGGCACGTCAGGTGTCTATCGTAAAGCGTGCTGAGAACGGTATGATCTATGATCCTGTGACAATCCGTCGCGGTAAGACTGTAGGCGATGCTCTCGCAATGATGGCAGAGTATCATATCGGTGGTATTCCTGTTGTTGACGACGAGAACAACCTCGTTGGTATCGTTACAAACCGTGACCTTCGCTTCGAACAGCATCAGGATCGTCTCATTGACGAGGTGATGACTTCTGAGAATCTCGTTACTACTCACCAGAAGATTGATCTCACTGCAGCAGCTCAGATTCTTCTTGAGAACAAGATTGAGAAGCTTCCTGTTGTGGATAACAACAATAAGCTCATCGGTCTTATCACTTACAAGGACATCACAAAGGCTGCCGATAAGCCAATGGCTTGTAAGGACGCAAAGGGCCGTCTTCGTGTAGCTGCAGGCGTAGGTGTTACAGCTGATACACTTGACCGTATGCAGGCACTCGTTGATGCTCACGCTGACGCTATCGTAATCGATACTGCTCATGGTCACTCTGCTTCTGTTATTGAGAAGCTCCGTGAGGCAAAGGCTTCATTCCCTAATGTTGACATCGTGGTTGGTAACGTTGCTACAGGTGCAGCAGCCAAGATGCTCGTGGAGAACGGCGCTGACTGTATCAAGGTTGGTATCGGTCCTGGTAGTATTTGTACTACTCGTGTAGTTGCCGGCGTAGGTGTTCCTCAGCTTTCTGCTGTTTATGACGTAGCTTCTGCTCTCAAGGGAACTGGTGTTCCATTGATCGCTGACGGTGGTCTCCGTTATTCTGGTGATGTTGTGAAGGCTCTCGCAGCAGGTGGATGCTCAGTAATGATCGGTTCACTCGTGGCTGGTACAGAGGAGTCTCCAGGCGACACAATCATCTTCAATGGTCGTAAGTTCAAGTCATACCGTGGTATGGGTTCACTTGAGGCTATGGAGAACGGCTCAAAGGACCGCTACTTCCAGTCAGGAACAAAGGATGTAAAGAAGCTTGTGCCAGAGGGTATCGCTGGTCGTGTACCTTACAAGGGAACTCTTCAGGAGGTTATCTATCAGCTCGTTGGTGGTCTCCGTTCTGGTATGGGTTATTGTGGTGCAGCTAACATCGATGCTCTCCATGATGCTAAGTTCGTTCGCATCACAAATGCCGGTGTACTTGAGTCTCATCCACACGATATCTCTATCACATCAGAAGCACCTAACTACTCTCGTCAGGCTAACTAATTTAGCCCCATCCCATCCCCTTATGGGATGGAGCAAAGTGGATAATTAGAAAGAAAAGCTACTGTGCCCAGCGGTTTTCCGCTGGGTCTCAATTAATAATATGAAAAAAACAATTTTCTCTCTCCTCTTCGCTCTTACTGCTGTCTGTGGCTTTGCGCAGTCAGATCCCGTTGTCATGGTAATCAACGGCAAGCCTATCACGCGTTCAGAGTTTGAATACAGCTACCGAAAGAACAATTCGGAAGGCGTTATTGACAAGAAAAACGTAAAGGAATACGTTGACCTTTTCGTGAACTATAAGCTTAAGGTTGAGGCTGCTTACGATGCGAAGCTTGACACTCTTACTTCTTTCAAGGAGGAGTTTGCTGACTATCGCAATCAGCTTGTGTTGCCAACGATGATTACCGACGCTGACGTTGAACGTGAGGCACAGGAGATTTATAAGAATACTGCAGACCGTATCGGACCTGATGGTCTGATAAAGTGTTCTCACATCCTTCTTATGATTGATGCTGATGCCGATGCTGTTCAGAAGGCAGCTGTGAAGACTCGTATAGACTCTGTCTATAACGCTTTGAAGAAGGGTGCTGATTTCGCAGAACTCGCAAAGCGTCTCTCTCAGGATCCAAGTTCTGCAAAGCAAGGCGGAAAGATGGATCAGTGGGTGCAGCACGGACAGTTCGTCCAGCCTTTTGATCAGGCAGCTTTCAAGCTTCAGAAGGGCGAGATGTCTGAACCTGTAGAGACAAGCTTTGGCTGGCACATCATCAAGATGGACGACCGCAAGCAGTTTGATCCATACGACAGCCTCCGTACTGATATCTATCGCTTCATTGAGGTTCGCGGACTTCGTGACCAAATTGCCAGAAAGGCTGTAGAGGAACGCGCTGAGACTCAGGGTGTTGACCTTAATACGCTCACTGCTCAGCAGGCTATTGCTCTCTCTAATCAGAACAGCGATACAAAGTATCTCCTTATGGAGTATCATGATGGACTTCTCCTTTACGAAATGTCAACCCGCGAAGTATGGGGCAAGGCAGACAAGGACGAGAAGGCTCTTGAGCAGTACTTCAACAAGAACAAGAATCAGTATAAGTGGGATGAGCCTCGCTACAAGGGAATCGCTTACCACACAAAGAAGAAATCTGACGTAAAGGCAGTCGTCAAGGCTATCAAGAAGCTTGATTTTGACAAATGGGCAGACAAACTCAAGGCTACTTTCAATGCAGATTCTACTATCAATGTTCGCGCAGATAAGGGAATCTTCAAGCAGGGCGACAATGCTCTCGTTGACTCTCTTGTCTTCAAGAGCGGTAAGCCTGCCAAGTCTGTTAAGGGCTATCCTTACAAGGGTGTTTTCGGCAAGATTATCAAGCGACCTGAAAACTACGAAGATATAAAGGCGCAGGTTATTTCTGACTATCAGGAATACCTTGAGAAAGAGTGGGTTGCTGCTCTTCGCAAGAAGTATCGCGTACAGGTTTATCAGGAAGAAATTGACAAGATTAAGGAATAATGCCCACTCCAGCTCCCCACGAGGGGAGGGAAAAACAACAACGAATGAAAAAGATACTTTTAATACTCCCTGTCTTTGCACTCGTTCTTTGCTCTTTTGCGCAGAATGAAACAAAGGTTGTGCGCATGGCTACAGGAGCTCCGGAAGATTCTACGAAGCTGAAGATGCCGAGAAGCATAGCCGACACCATTGTAGAGCGCAGCGTGATAGACGAGGTTATCTGGGTGGTGGGAGACGAAGCTATCCTGAAGTCTGATGTGGAAGCTGTACGCGCACAGGCTGAGGTGGAGGGATATCAGTGGGATGGAAACCCTGACTACAGAATCCCTGAGCAGATAGCTATCCAGAAACTCTTCCTTACCCAAGCGGCAATAGACTCTATTGACGTTACCGAGGCGGAGATTGCGCGCGGTGTGGAACAGCAGGTGAATTACTGGATTCAGATGGTGGGCAGTCAGGAGAAACTTGAGGAATACAAGGGACAGTCCATAGCTCAGATTCGAGCTTCCATGCATGACGACTTCAAGAATAAGCAGCTTGAGGAGCGTGAGCGTGAGGAACTTGTCAAGGATATCAAGGTTACTCCAGCTGATGTGCGTAAATATTTCGCTGGCATAACAAATCAGGACAGCATTCCTGATGTACCGACGACTGTTGAGGTACAGATTATCACTCGTCAGCCTCGTGTCAAGCCGGAAGAGATAAACCGCGTTAAGGATAAGCTTCGTGAATATACAGACCGCGTGACAAACGGCGAGACATCATTTGCCGTCCTTGCTCGTCTTTATTCGGAAGATCCGGGAACAGCCCGCAATGGTGGAGAACTTGACTATACCGGTCGTGGTCTGCTTGACCCAGCCTTTGCCACTGTAGCCTTCAATCTCTCTGACCCAAAGAAGATTTCAAAGATTGTAGAGTCGGAGTTCGGCTATCATATCATACAGCTTATTGATAAGCGTGGTGATAAGGTTAAGTGCCGCCACATCCTTCTCAAGCCGAAAGTTGAGCCTGTGGCAATAGACTCTGCAAAGATTATGCTCGACTCGGTAGCTGTGGAACTGCGTCAGGGTAAGTACACCTTTGACGAAGCCGCTACTTATCTCTCTGATGATAAGGACACAAGAAGTGCTTACGGATTGATGTCATTGCAGACGATGGACGGTCGCACAAGTCGTTATCGTATGCAGGATCTCCCAACGGAGGTAGCTGTTGCAGTAGAGAAACTGCAGGTTGGCGAAATATCACCAGCCTTTACGATGATTAACGCTCGCGGCAAGCAGGTCGTAGCCATCGTGAAGCTCAAGAGCCGCACTCCTGCCCACAAGGCAACCATCCGTGAGGATTATCAGATCATGCAGGATGTGGTGCTGGCTGATTTGAAGCAGAAGTTTATCGACAATTGGATAAAAGAAAAGATTAAAACCACTTACGTACGCCTTAACGACAGGTATAAGAAAGGCGATTATAAGTACGAAGGATGGGTACGATAAAAAGAATACTCGACTTTTTCTTCCCCCGTATATGTCCGATATGCGGGGGAAGATTGTCTTTGAGCGAGGAGGGACTCTGCGTGAAGTGCCTCCTTGAACTGCCTCGTACTGCCTATATCCAGAGACCAGCAGATAATTTGCTTTTCGGAATGTTCCAGCTCCAGGTGAATGTTCGCAAGGCTGTAGCTTTTATGCGATACCTCAAGCAGTCTCCAAGTACAGAGCTTATCAAGACCATAAAGTATAGGAATGGCATTACTTTGGGTAGGTTTGTCGGTCGGCTGATGGCAGAGGAATTTACCGCTGCTGCGCCCGATTTCTTTGAAGACATTGACGTTATCGTGCCTATGCCTCTGACCAAAAGCCGTTTTCGTCAGCGTGGATATAACCAGTCTGCATTATTGGCTCACGGCATAAGCTCTGTTACGGGCATTCCTGTGGATGAAAATGCTGTAAGGCGAACCGTCTTCAGTGTCTCTCAGACGAAGCTGACTTCTATGGAACGACGTGAGAACGTGAAAGATGCCTTCCGCTGCGTTCATCCCGAAAGACTCAGTGGCAAGCATATCCTGCTGATAGACGATGTTTTAACCACTGGTTCCACTCTTCTCTCGCTGGCAAAGAGTATTGATAAGGCGGCAGAAAACTTATCCTTTACAATCGTTGTGTTGGCAACATCGGGCGAAACACGCCATATTTAGGAGTAGAGAGTATCAAAATGAAACGTTTTTGCAAAAAAATATTTTGATTGTTAGATTTTTTGCGGAAAAAAGTGTAACTTTGCTGCGATTTATTGTCATTTCTGCATAGCAGAAGTTGTGCGGAATTGTAAAAACGACTAATCTGATAATCAAAAAATATGGCTAACAACAAGCTACTTCTTTTAGGTGACGAGGCTATTGCCCTCGGTGCTATCCATGCCGGATTGAGCGGAGTCTATGCTTATCCGGGTACACCTTCTACCGAAGTTACGGAATTTATTCAGAAGAATGAAGTTGCTCGCGAGCGTAACATCCACTCTCGCTGGAGCACAAACGAGAAGACCGCCATGGAGGCTGCTCTTGGTATGTCTTATATGGGCAAGCGTGCTATGGTCTGCATGAAGCATGTAGGCTTGAATGTCTGTATGGATCCATTTGTCAATTCAGGAATGACGGGCGTTAATGGCGGTGTCGTTGTGCTCGTTGCCGATGACCCTTCCATGCATTCCTCACAGGATGAGCAGGACTCACGCTATCTTGGTGCGTTTGCTATGATTCCTGTTCTCGAGCCAAGCACTCAGCAGGAAGCTTACGATATGATGGCTTACGCTTTTGAACTGAGCGAGAAGCAGAAGACACCGGTTCTTATGCGCGTCGTTACTCGCATGGCTCACTCACGCGCTGTTGTTGAGGTGGCTGGCGAAGCACGCCCTGAGAACGAGATGAACTTCCTCTCTGAGGCTAAAGACTGGGTTCTTCTTCCAGGCAATGCTCGTCGCAAGAACGACATCCTCTGTGCAAAGCAGTCTGAGTTTGAGACAGAAAGCGCAACGGCTGGCTGGAATAAGGTTGAGGCAGGCGGCGTGAATCTCGGCATCATCTGCTCGGGCATCGCTTATAACTATGTCAGCGAAGTCCTTGCTGCCGACGAGACTCTTGCTGACCAATGCTATGTGCTGAAGATTTCTCAGTACCCTCTTCCAAAGGAAACCATCGCTACTATGTGCGGTCACTGCGCAAACATACTTGTAGTAGAAGATGGTCAGCCATTTATCGAGGAAAAGATGACAGGCTTACTTCCACAGGGCGATTGGGAAATCTGCGGCAGATTGACCGGTCATCTCCCCCGCACAGGCGAACTTACTCCAGACTCTGTGGAAGCAGGAATTAAGAAATGCCTTGCGGAAATAATGGAATTGGAATATGTTGCGGAAGAGCCGGAGGCAGTTCCTCAGGTCGTTGCTCCACGTCCGCCAGCACTCTGTCAGGGTTGCGGTCATCGCAGTGTCTATGAAGCGCTTAACCTCGTGCTTGCAGAATACGAGAATGCACGCGTCTTTGGCGACATCGGTTGTTACACTCTCGGTTTCCTTCCACCATTCCGCACTCTGAGCAGTTGCGTGGATATGGGTGCAAGTATCACTATGGCTAAGGGTGCAGCAGATGCAGGACTTCATCCTTCTGTAGCGGTCATCGGCGATTCTACGTTCACCCACAGCGGCATGACAGGCTTGCTCGATGCCATCAATGAGAACGCGAATATTACAGTGGTTATCTCCGACAATCTTACTACTGCCATGACTGGCGGTCAGGATTCTGCTGGACTCAACAAGTACGAGCAGATCTGCATTGGTCTTGGTGCCGACCCAGCCCATGTGCGCGTAGTCGTTCCGCTGCCAAAGAACATGGATGAGATTACTCAGACCATTCGTGAGGAAATAGCATATAACGGTGTCAGCATTATCATTCCACGCAGAGAGTGTCTGCAAACGCTCGCTCGCCATCTTAAAGAAAAGAAGAACAAATGAAACTCGATATAATTCTCGCCGGAGTAGGAGGCCAGGGCATCCTCTCCGTAGCAACAATAATTGGTGAAGCTGCCATGAACGAAGGTTGGCAGATAAAGCAGGCTGAGGTTCACGGCATGAGTCAGCGCGGTGGCGACGTGCAGAGTAATCTGCGCATCAGCGACCAGAATATCCATAGCGACCTTATCCCAATGGGCAAGGCTGATGTTATTATCTCGCTCGAACCGATGGAAGCTCTTCGCTATCTTCCTTACCTCAATCCTGAGACTGGTTGGATTATCACTTCGTCAGCTCCTTTCGTGAACATAAACAATTATCCTACAACCGAACAGCTTGATGCGGAGTACGCAAAGATTCCGCGCGTTGTTCGCATAGACGTAGAGCAACTTGCTAAGGATAATGGTTCTCCGCGTTCTGCAAACGTGGTGCTCCTTGGTGCTGCACAGAAGGCTCTCGGCATAGACTATCAGAAGTTGGAAGATGCCGTTCGTCGTGTGTTTGCTCGCAAGGGAGAAGCTATTGTTGAGGCTAATGTGAAGGCGCTTAAGGTTGGACTGGAAAATGCATAAAGAAAGATGAAAATATTCTCAGAAGAACTGGTTGCATCTACAGCCAAAGAACTGCATATCACAGACTTACAGAACGCAACTATCGGCGAAACGCTCATCCTTGCGCAGACTCTCGAACAGCGCACAGGAATTCCTTTCATCCGCATGGATCAGGGCTCACCGGGTCTGCCTGCCAATATGATTGGTCGTCAGGCAGAGAAGGATGCCATTGACCGTGGAGTGGGGCAGCACTATCCTGCCGCTGCTGGTATTCCGGAGCTTAAGAATGCTACGGAGAAGTTCATCAAGGCTTTCCTTAATCTCGACATTCCTGCAGCCTGCTGTCTGCCTACTACTGGTAGTGTGGCAGCGTCTTTCGGTTCTTTCGTTATAACAACTCAGCTTGATCCGAAGAAGAACAAAGTGCTCTTCATAGATCCGGGTTTCCCTATCCAGAAGTCGCAGCTTCGCATCATAGGTGCTGAATGGGAAGAGTTTGATATCCATGACCATCGTGGCGAGAACCTTCAGGCAAAGCTCGAACCGATTCTTGCCAAGGGAGACATTGCCGCTGTGGTTTATTCTAATCCGAACAATCCGGCGTGGATCTGCCTTGAGGAAAACGAACTCCAGACCATCGGACAGCTCGCTACGAAGTACGATGTCATCGTTCTTGAGGACTTGGCGTATTTCTGCATGGACTATCGTCGTCAGCTCGGACATCCTTTCCAGCCGCCATATCCTCCAACTGTAGCAAGATATACGGACAACTATATCCTGATGCTCTCCTCTTCTAAGATATTCTCATACGCAGGACAGCGTGCTGCCGTTGCTTGCGTGTCACCAAAGCTCTTCGACCGTCAGTACCCAACTCTTGCTGCGCGCTATCATGACGCCGGACATTTTGGCACTACGTTTATTGCCAGCGTGATGTATATGATAACCAGCGGCGTAACTCATTCCACGCAGTTTGGCATGGCGGCAATGTATGAGGCAGCAGTGAAGGGCGAGATTGACTTCGTAGATGATACTCGCGAGTATCAGATTCGCGCCAAGCGTATGCTCGACATCTTCAAGAAGCATGGCTTCACTATGCCTTACGATGCCGACCCTACAGCAGGTCCTGTTGAAGGTGGTTTCTTCTTCACGCTCAGCTATCCGGGAATGACTGGCGGTGAGCTTGTCAAGGAACTCCTCCACTACGGTGTTTCAGCCATCTCACTCTCTACAACAGGCTCCGACCAGCAGGGCATTCGCGGCTGTACTTCCCGAATGAGAGAAGAACTCTACGCTGTCCTCGACGAGCGCATGAAGGCCTTTGCGGAAGACCATGGGGCAATTGATAATTGAAAATTGATAATGGATAATTGAAAATTGATAATTGCCCCCGTGCACGAAGCGTCAGCTTCGGGGCTATCCCCTAACATCAAAATCAAACAACCACACCCCAAACTCCAAAATAAAAAACCACAATAATGTCAGAAAAAAATCAAAACTCTCTTCGCGATTCTGCCGCTATGCGCTGGATTGCCCTTGTCATTGTTTCTGTAACAATGATGTTCGGATATTTCTTTACCGATGTTATGTCTCCACTCGAACCGCTGCTCACAGCTGCCAAAGGCGCTGAGGATGGTCTTGGTCTCGGTTGGACATCTTCTGAATATGGTTGGTTCTCAGGTGCTTACGGCTTGATGAATGTGTATCTTCTCCTTCTTTTCTTCGGAGGTATCATCCTTGATAAGTTCGGCATCCGCTTCACTGGTCTTACTTCAACCATCCTCATGTTTGCCGGAGCTCTCATCAAATGGTATGCAGTTCAGGGCGATTTTGATAGCACTGTATGGGTGCCTTTCGGTGGCGACGTGCAGACTCAGGTCGCACTTGCAGGACTCGGCTTCGCTATCTATGGTGTAGGTTGCGAGATTGCCGGAATCACTGTCAGCAAGGTTATCGTGAAGTGGTTTACTGGCCATGAGCTTGCCCTTGCTATGGGCTTGCAGGTAGCCCTTGCTCGTATCGGTACAGCCGTTGCCCTCGGTGCTGCTCTGCCTATCGCTCGCGCTTTCGGTGGCGTTTCTGCTTCTGTAGGTCTTGGTGCAGCATGTCTCTGCATCGGTATGATCTCGTTCATTGTTTACAATGTAATGGACAAGAAACTCGACGCATCTGAGGCTGATAGCAAGAGTGCAGAAGAGGCTGAAGAAGGCTTCAAGTTCTCGGATCTTGGTCTGCTCTTCGGCAATAAGGGTTTCTGGTGCATCACGCTCCTCTGCCTCTGCTTCTATGCAGGCGTGTTCCCATTCCTGAAGTTCGCTACTAAGCTCATGGTGTTCAAGTATGGTGTTGATCCAGACCTCGCAGGACTTATCCCTGCCATGCTTCCTTTCGGCACAATCTTCCTCACACCATTCTTCGGCAGCATCTATGATAAGTATGGCAAGGGCGCTACGCTGATGATCATCGGCTCTGTGCTCCTTACTCTCGTTCATGTTACCTTCGCACTGCCTATGAGCAATGTCGTTCTTGCTATCGCAGTGATGATTGTCCTCGGCGTAGCCTTCGGACTCGTACCTTCTGCTATGTGGCCTTCAGTGCCAAAGATTATTCCGATGAAGCTTCTTGGTACAGCTTACGCCGTAATTTTCTACATTCAGAACATCGGACTTTCAATGGTGCCAATGTGGATTGGTTCTGTTAATGAGAAGAATACAGACGCCAGTGGTGTGATTAACTATACAGAGTCTATGACCATCTTCGCTGGCTTCGGTGTTGTAGCAGTCGTCATTGCCATCCTTCTTCTCCTTGAAGACAAGAAGAAAGGCTACGGACTTGAACAGCCAAATATCAAGTAGTTTTCTCGAAATGTATTGAATGTAGGGCGAAGTTTACTGAGCCGCGATTCAGGTTTTATTGCGCGAAACGGCTCGGAAAATCCTCGCCCTACTAAGTTTTATATGAAATTCAAGAAAATCATCTGTTTCTGTTGGGTAGAGAATATCCAGCAGAAACTGAAAGCGCGATTCTACGATAAGGAGAAAAAGCGTTATCGTCACGCTTGGGTTCTCTATGTCGCCCTCGGCTTGTACATACTCCACTGGATATGGCACATAGCCGTTGGTGCTGCTGCCGTTGGCTTCATCTACAAGCTGTTTGAATAGAGTTCCGTCTATTCGTTATTGTTTTTATAGGGGCGTGTATGGCTTAATTAAGCTCATTCAATATGTGTGCACCATTACTGATTATAATGACACATTATTTAAAATAGACATCGCAAATTATGGCGAAGAAATTTGAAATAAGAAATAGTACAGCAGAGTTCCTGATCTTCGTAGCAGAAGGTAAGGAGGATGGAGTTCAGGTGATGTATGCTGATGAAAATATTTGGTGTACACAAGATGCTATAGCCGAGCTGTTTGACAAAAGTAGAAGTACAATAGCAGAACACCTTCTGCACATTTTCGATGAAGGTGAATTGCAAAAAGATTCAGTTTGTCGGAAATTCCGACGTACTGCCACGGATGGGAAGGATTATAATACTCAGTTCTATAATCTTGATGCCATAATATCTGTAGGATACCGCGCTAACAGCAAGCGTGCAACCCAGTTCCGCCAATGGTGCACCAATGTCTTACGCCAATATGCTATTCGTGGATATGTGATTGACAGAAAGCGCATGGAGAATGGCTCGTTTATTGGTGAGGATTACTTTGAGCATCTCTTGGCAGAGATTCGTGAGATTAGACTGTCAGAACGCCGATTCTATCAGAAACTTACGGATATATATGCAACTGCCATCGACTACAACAAGGATGCACCGACTACGCGTATATTCTTCAAGAAGGTGCAAAACAAGATGCACTATGCTGCTCACGGACACACAGCTGCCGAGCTGATTGTAGAGCGAGCAAATGCAGAAAAGGAACACATGGGCTTGACGACATGGGAGAATGCTCCAGACGGGAAAATCGTTAAGACTGATGTAAGCATTGCCAAGAACTATCTGACAGAAGCGGAATTGGAAAATCTCAGTCAGTTGGTAAACGGTGTATTGGAACTTGCTGAACGTATGGCAAAACGACATGTCCCAATGACTATGGAGGACTGGGCAAAGCGGATTGACGTGATTCTTGAAGCCAGTGGCGACGAGATTCTTCATGATGCTGGTTGCATAACAGCAGAGTTTGCGAAGCAGTTTGCTGAGACTGAATTTGAAAAGTATCGTGTAATTCAGGATCGACTTTTCTCAAGCGACTTTGACAAGTTAGGAAACACTCAACTCCCAGACTTGCCTTTTGATTGTAAGAACTAATCACAGATAATATACAGAGATATATGTCTAACTACAATAAATGGGTGGCTTGCTGGGGCAATGCCACATCGATAACAGATCGCAAGGAGTGTGTTTATGCTAAGGATATCACGCTTCGCTATCCTGTCCGAATGGTGTTCTCGGGCAGCAAACTCCGTTTCCGTTTCTCTAACCTTACTGGAACTGAGCCGGTTACGCTGACAAAGGCTTTTGTTGATGCCGTAGCGATTACCTTCTCCGGAATGCAGTCCGTTACCATTGAGCCAGGTAAGGAAACGGAAAGCGATGCGATAGAATTTGATGTAAAGGCTGGCGAGACCATAGAGGTCAGCATGTACTTTGCTGACTATACGCAGATGAATGCCGGCACTCTCATCACAGGTCCGCTGTCAGAAGGCAAATATTCTTACGGCGATTTTGCCGAACAGCGAGAACTTCCGCTCGACCTTACACGCCGCACAAACTGGTTCTATTTCCTCAACACCATTGACATCCTCACCGAAGAGAAGAATCACGCTCTTGTCTGCTATGGCGATTCCATAACAGCGCAGAGCTGGCCAGACTATCTCACCCTTCGCTGCATAGAGAACGGCTATAACGATGTAGCCATTATCCGCAGAGCGGTCAGTGGCACGCGCATACTCAGACAGTACGACTGCATAACCTATCAGGCTTACGGTCTCAAGGGCGCAACTCGCTTCCCGATAGAGCTTAATGTGGCAGGCGCATCTGCCGTCATCATTCAGCATGGCATCAACGATATCATCCATCCCGTCGGCAGCGATGTTAATCCTTTCCGTCCGTGGAGCGATATGCCTACCCTTGAGGATATGCAGCGCGGCGTAGAGGAACTATATGTCCGCCATGCCCGTCAGCTCGGACTGAAGGTGTGGAGCGGCACTCTGCTGCCAATCTATGGTTGGCGCACATACAACGAGGATCGCGATAAGATGCGTCAGCAGTTCAACAGTTGGCTGCTTACCTCGTCGCTCTTTGATGGCTGCATAGACTTTGACAAAGCCGTCCGCGATTCCGACAATCCCGTCGCCTTCGCCCCAGGTTTCGACTCCGGCGATCACCTCCATCCAAGCGAAATGGCATATAAGGCAATGGCAGACGCCGTGCCAGAGGAATTGCTGTAGCCCCCAGCCCCAATATCGTGTAAAAAAGAATCCCTATAGGAAACATTTCGGTTCCTATAGGGATTCTTCTTTGGAGGTGCACTCTGTCCTCCCCCTGTGGGGGAGTCAGAGGGGGTCGGGGACTATTTCTTTACAACATACTTCTTGCCATTAATGATGACGATGCCGCTGTAGCTCTTGTCAACACGCTTACCGTCAATGTCATACATCTTAGCATCAGGATTCTTGGCGATGATAGCCTCGATGGAATTAGGAATAGCAGGAGTAGTGAATGTAAGTTCTGCATAATTGCTGTAGTTCTTAGCTTCGTCGCCTACAGATACCTGAACTGTATAAGTAGTGTTTGGAGTAAGACCAGTGAATTCGTATGTGCAATCGCTATTACCATCATCTACAATCCATGAAGAGCCGTCTATAGTATAGTAAACCTCGTAGTAGAGAGTTGTTGAACGCTTGTCAGTAGCAGGATTCCAAGAAATCTTAGCTGTTGTAGGAGTTACATCTATGAGGGATACAGATATGTCTGAAGGGAGAATAGGAGCTTCGAAGTCTGGTCCCTGTGGAGTAGTTACCTTGACAGTCTTGTATGCTACGAAGTTGCCTGCCTCGTCGTAAGCCTTGATAGAAATCTCGTACTCAGTTTCATCAGAGAGTCCACTGAGAGTTACTTCAGTAGTACCTGTTACGTATTCAGTAGCAGTAGTGCCGTCGTGGCTGTAACTGATTTCGTAAACAATCTTGTCAGTTGCAGTAGTGTTGTCAGAAGCTTCATTCCAAGAGAGTTTGATAGCATCGAAATCTACTTTGACTACCGTGATCTCATCGCTACCAGAGATTGTTGGATTTACTGTGTCAACATACTTTGCAGTCTTTGCGGTAGTAGGAGTGTAGTTTGTAGAGTTCTTGTCTGCATCTTCTACCCACATAGAGATTGCATACTCAGTGTCTTCTTCGAGACCAGTAATCTCAGTAGTAGTCTGTCCAACTACCTTCCAAAGGTTGTCCATGCTGGAACCCTTCTTTGAGTAAACAACAGTGTACATGAGTGCGTTGGCAGCAGTCGTGTTGTCTGAAGCAGCATTCCATGAGAGCTTGATGCTTGAAGAAGTGGTACCAACTACAGTGATAGTCTTGTTTGCAACAGTTGGAGCAATAGTTGTAGGGTCAACACCCTTCTTGATTGTTACTTCCTTGCAGATAGAGCCGTCGCAAACGATGGCACCAGAGCTTACTTGTGCACCAGAAGGAGCCTGAATGAAGCTGTTAGTGAGGGAAATATCTGCAAATCCCTTTATAGCTGCAGTTGTAGCCTTGACAGTAACGTTTGCGTTGTTGATTGTAAGCTTTCCGCCAGAGTTTTCGCCGCTAATGCCGACATTTTTCGCACTTGGAATATTGACGGTACAGTTGTCAATAATCAAATTGTGATTAGGAGTATATATTCCTACTGCGCCGCCGCCTGTGTTGAGTGTTCCTGTGCCATCCAGACTCTTTATTGTAAGAGTGTAATGTGTTGAACTGCTATTTAACTTTATTGCAGAATACCTAGTATGAGTGATCGTATTGCTGCCCTTGAGCACTATGGTCAGGTCTTGATCCTTTGCAAAGATCGTCTCGTCATAAGCATCTGAAGAAAGGTTTGCGTTGTTGAGGGTGAGAGTCTTTGTGGCAGGTGTGTAAACTACAGTACCGTCTCCAACAACGTCTGTGCAGTTGAGGGAAGTGATAGGGTTGCCGAGAATTGATACATTATAAGTCTCATATGGCTTGATGCTAACCTCTGTAGCTGCTACGTTTGCGGCTGTTACGACGCACTTATTTGTGCTGCTATAGCTGCCGTTGAGAGGCGTTGCGATACCGACATTGTTCAGGGTGAGGGTCTTGAAGTCACTGATAGCCTTTCCTGTTGATGGAGTTTTGACGTCAACGGTTGCATCCTCTATAGTGAGGTCGGCTGTGCTGTAGCCATAGAAGCCCTTCATGTTAGAACCCGTAGTGGTTGCGCTGATGCTACAGTTCTTGATTACTGTACTGCGTCTAGTACCGATGCAGTAAGAATTAGTCGAAATCTCGAGTCTGCCTGTGCCAGATGCACTCTGGATAGTGAGATCCTGGTCACATTCAATAGTGTAGTTACCCGTTGAACTCAATGTAGAAGTACCAATCAGATTGATAGTGAGAGGAATTGAACTGTAGATAGCCTGGTCGTTGGCTACTGATAAAGTGACGGTGTTGAGAGTAAGGGTGTTAGTAGTAGGGTCGAACGTAGCCTTACCAAAGTTTACTGGAATATTATCCTTGTTTATAGAGGTAACTTGTTTACCTGCAATTTCCAGATCATATTTAACAGTTTCAAATACGACTTCAGTCTTTACGAGCTTGCCGCTGGCATCTACTACAGCCTTGTTGCTTGACACGGTACCAATCTTAGCACCCGCAGGCTTTGTGATGGAGAGTCCAGAGTAATAGATTCCATCTGGAGAAACCACAGAGCCGCTGCCAGTACCTGTTGCACTGAGTTTTGCTGTGACGCCGATAGTTATGGAGTTAGAACTATAAACACCGTATGTAGCACCCTTTGCAGTAATGGTGCTGTTGCTGAATGACAGGCGGGCTTTGTTACTGTAAATGGCAATGCCGCTTCCTGAAGTGACATTGAGAGAAGAAGATGTGAGTCCGCTGCCCTCGATTTCCATAGTAAAGCCCTCTGAACTTGGGCCATAGATGGCTGTTGCCGATGTACTGTTGATGGTGTTTGTACCCACCAGTTTGATAATCAGACTGCCAGTTGTCTCTATGGCTTTTTCAGTGGTTGAATTGATAGTTGCATTGTTGAGGGTAAGAGTATGGGTGGCATTGTCATACTTCACTTTACCGCCGTTGCCAAGGATGTCGCTGGCATTGGCAGAAGTAACCTGAGTACCAGCAATCTTAAGTGGATAGTTTGTGCCAGTATCAGCTGTGGTTATCGTGGTTTCACCATAATATATACCGTTGCCCGCTTCGTCCTTTACAAATACGTCAACAACATACTGTGTGTTAGCCTTAAGTCCTGTGAAGGTGTAAGATGTAGCGTAGCCCAAAGTATTAGTTGTCCATGTTGAACCGCCGTTTACCTTAATGTCAGCACGATAGCTGAGCTTGTCTTTTGCCGTAACATTGTCAGTAGCAGCAGTCCAGTTGATTGAAATAGAGCTGGACGTTACACTATATTTAAAGCTGTGGTCTGAAGGTAGAGTAGGCTTTGTTACGTCTGCTGCAGCTGACGTGGTGACAGTGACTTCACCGTAATATATACCGTTGCCCGCTTCGTCTTTTACATATACGTCAACAACATATTTTGTGCTTGCCTTAAGTCCCGTGAAGGTGTATGATGTAGCATAGCCCAGAGTCTTTTGTGTCCATGTAGTAGTGCCATATTCCTTAATGTCAGCACGATAAATGAGTTTATCTTTTGCCGTAACATTGTCGGTAGCAGCAGTCCAGTTGATTGTAATAGAGCTGGACGTTACGCTATACTTAAGGATGTGGTCTGTAGGAAGAGTAGGCTTTGTTACGTCTGCTGCAGCTGACGTGGTGATAGTGGTTTCGCCGTAATATATACTGTTGCCTGCTTCGTCTTTTACATATACGTCAACAACATATTTTGTACTTGGCTTAAGTCCAGTGAAGGTGTAAGATGTAGCATAGCCCAGAGTCTTTTGTGTCCATGTCGTAGTGCCATATTCCTTAATGTCAGCACGATAGCTGAGCTTGTCTTTTTCTGTAACATTGTCGGTAGCAGCAGTCCAATTGATTGCAATGGAATTTGACGTTACGCTATACTTAATGCTGTGGTCTGTAGGAAGAGTAGGCTTTGTCGTGTCAGTAGTTGTGCCACCAGAGACAACGGTTACATTTACTCTTGCGTTTTTTGAGTCACTTGCGAGGAAGTTTGCCTTCTGTGCTGCTGTCATCTTTACGTTTACGGAGTAAGAGTTATTCTGGTTTCCGAAATAGGAATCTCCGTCAGAGAGCAGTACACTGTGCTTGCTAATATCGAAAGTGTTGTTGTTCAGGTTGTTGCCAGAGAGATAAAGAGTCTTGAGCTTTGTGAAATTTGCAATGTTGAATGTGATGTTACTCAATTTTGAGTTGTTGTAAACCTTGAGAGTCTCAAGACCTGTACATCCACCAATTGAAAGATTTTCATTACCAATAAGTGCTTGACAAGATGAGATTTCCAGGCTCTTCAGACCAGGAGCACTGATATTGATGTTTTTTAGGTAATAGTTGTTGTATAATCTGACTGATGTGAGTTTTGGAAAATCTGAAGCAGAGGCACTTAAATAGAAAGAGTCTGAACTACTGGCATGCACACACATCGTCTTAGTGATGCTTTCCAGATTTTTACAACCTGTGATGTCAAAAGTGATAGGTGCCTGTTCTCTGGTTATATTAAGATATTTGAGAGCTGTACAATTCTTGAGGTTTAAATGAATACTATAAGGGTTACCTGTGTTGTTCATGTAAACCGTTTCAAGTTTTGTCAGTCCGCTAAGGTCAATAGTGTATGAAGCACTAGGAGCGAATTGTATCTCATTGTTAACACCGAATTGCTTCAAGTTTGTGAAATACTTGATACCAGTGAAGTCCTGAATTTTGTTAGAACTTCCATCATAGGCCTTCGTTGCGGAATTAATTCGGATACTGGTTTCTGTAGTCCAATGTCCGGCACTCTCAACTTTACTTGCCTCGGCATCATCAAGGTAGCCATTGTTGTTACCCATCTTGTCGATACCTAAAACCTCACCTCTGAATGCTGCATCAGGGAAATGCGCTGCATCGATCTTTACGGATGCCGCGCTCATGCTGATCGCGCACAACAACAAGGTGAATACAGTTAATAATTTTTTCATAATGTATAATAGTTTGGTGAATATTTGTCGTGAAATGGTTATCGTGAATTTCAGTACACACACTATAATGTAAGGGCAAAAATACACATTTTATATTAATAATGAGCTATAGTTGTTGAAAAAAATGGGGGGGGCTTGCGGTAGGTCAATAAAGAAAACCTTTCCCACAGCCCTTAGCTTTACAAAAATATTCCTATAGGAACAGAAAATTTTTCCTTAAGGAACAAAAAATTATTCCTTAAGGAAAAGCCCCAGTGATCCTCTCGTTCGGACATCGGTTTTTGCGGTAGGTGAGTAATAAAAAAGCAATTATATACTCCCCAAGATGTAGGGCGAGGATTTCCGAGCCGTTTGCGGGAATAAAACCTGAATCGCGGCTAAGTAAACTTCGCCCTACATCTTAGGGACAGTATATCGGTTCCTAAAAAAATAGAAATTTTTCGACAAAATCCTACATTCCTACATAAAATCTCAGCTAACCCCAGTGTTTATCGGGGTTCAGCGGCTATGTAGGATTTATGTAGGATGCATGTAGGATAAAAATCCTACATAGATTTCCTGAAAAAAATAGACACTTTTGCTATGTAGGATCATGTAGGATTTATGTAGGATTATTTTTATCCTACATAGGCTTAACTGTCTGATAATGTGATGGTTATAAAGACTCTATGTAGGAATGTAGGATTTCGGCGGCAAAATCTTGAATTTTTGCATCTAAAATCGGAAAAATGCCCGAATAGAATATATATATCAAGTAAACGGCGTAAAATTACGCAAAATGCCAGTTTGGACAACGTCAAAAATGCTCAAAAAAGACCTTTTTAGCGTCACGGCATATCGCATATATCAATGTTCATTGTATTGCGCCATATATACATCCCTTTCACGCTGAGTAGCCTGTTTTTTCGGTTTTTTCACGCTGAGTAGCCCCAAAATGCTCGTTTATAGGGGGCTAATGGGCGATTTTGTGGATTTCGTCGTAGAGGAACGCCTGCTCTTCGGGAGTTTCGGCGTAGGTGACGACGATGAGCTTCATGCCTGGTCGCCAGAGCTGGCGTACCTTCTCCAGCACGAGGGCTGGCTTTCCGACGATGCGGGCATTGAGCACGACGCCTGTATTGGCGAAGGCTTCGGCAAAGCCCTCGGTAGGGTTGGCACCAGGGTCGGTGGCGAGGGAGAAGGCTCCGTCAGCCATCTTAAGCCCGGAGATGCGGGCAATGTCCTGCTTCTTTCCGCTCCAGTTGCCGCAAGAATGGAAGACGGCTCCGCCAAAGGAAGCGCCAGCCTTCGTCATAGGCGGTACGCAGCAGTCGAAGTAGAGATCGTCAGGCATCATGGTGACGGTGTCGTCGCTCATGCCGAGACCAGTGAACTTCCTGCTTGACGCAAAGCCGTGACCCGGGCGTGCGAGGGCATCGCCAATGATGAGTTCCTGCTCGCGGGTAAAGTCGGTAAGGAGATCGGCGGTGCGGTCGAGGGCAATAGCCATGTTCTCTGCATCGTCGTAGAAGTCAAGATAGAACTGATTGCTGTCGATGATGTTGCTGAGCGTGTTCAGCGGCGACTGCACATCGCAGAAGCTCATCGGGATCAGTCCCTTGGTATGGTGGATAAAGTAGCGCGTCATGTCGAGTGTGTAGCGACCAATCTCCGTATCTTTTACGGCGGAAAACGGTGCGCTGACGAGCTCGCGGACGGAGTTGAACTTACCGTCAACGGCAGGTGCCTGTCCTTCTTCCCACAGATAGCCGAAGCCATAGGCAGAAGCAACCGTGCCGAGACCATGCCACGGCTCCAGGAAATTAGGCACGTCGCTCTTGAACTTCATGCTCTCTTCCAGTGCGCCCAGCTGCCAGCGAAGGGACTTCTCCATGGAGCGGGAATCTTGGGCGAAGACATCCTTCACGCGCATTCGGCGGTAAACGAGAATGCCCTCGTCGGCCTTCCAGAAATCGTCGCAGCGTTCGTCGAGGGCTGCGGAGTAGTCGGCATAGCGATTGATGTCGAAATCGGCAGGCTCTATAGGGCGGACGACGGTGGCCTGGCTGTCAGCGAGAGTGAAGTCGAAGGTGTCGGAAGGGGCTGCGGCTTGGGAAGCCGCAGGGCCTGACGGAGACATGGGGAGAGAGGATTTTAGGGGGGCTGCCACTTGGAAGATTTCGCGGATGCGCTGGTCGGTGACATCCTTATCCATATTTACGCAGCAGATGCCGACTTTGGTGAGGTCGGAACCGGCGGCAAGGACGCGGTCGGTGATGTTCTGCTGCAGTTCTTCGTAGGTGTATCTCTGAATGTCAACGGGATTGAGTCGGATATTGAAGAATGTGTCGGGCAGATGCTTGCGGAGAAGAGCCACATCGCCACCCCAACCGACATCGAGGAAGGTGAGTCGCTCAATCTCGGAGAATGCTTCCGCCATGCGGTGAGGGTCTTTGCCGCAATAGTGAATGCCGTAAGGCTTATGGCGCAGACTCCACTCCTGATCAATAGGAAGGAAGAAGCGGCGGTAGTCTTCTTCGGAAATCATGGTGTGGCTGCATTCGGAATGAATGGCTACGGGATAGTCGAAGAGACGTGCGCTGCGATTGACGGAGATAGAGGAAGAGCCGGTATTGCTCTGAACATACCAGACGAACTTATCAATAACCTGAGCAATCTTACGGAAATAGACCTCAGCCTTCTCCGGCTGTAGCATCATGTCGGTGAAAATCTCCTCGCCGCGAACGTCAATGGCGAGGTTGAGAACTCCGCCCCAGTTTATGTCGCCCACGACATAGCCGTACTTAGCCTTCAGCTGATCAACAAGTGTGACCAGCCGCTGGAATGCAGGAGAGCGGAACGCATCCTCCACCTCGAAGTCGAGCGTGTCCTTATGAGCGCAGATGACCTGCGGCGGTGCGTCTTCGTAATACTCTATCTTGCATCCGAGCATCTCCGAGAGCAGATAGCCCGAGGCAAGATGAACGGCACCGATCTGAGGGAGGTCGCGGAGATGGTCTTCGCCAAGTCCGAGGTCGCCGAAACGGTCATAGAGCACCTGTTCCATCTTTCGCTCGTCTTCCACGCGGCGCAAAGGGTCGTAGAAGAAGCTTTCGTCGAAGGAGATGCCGGCGTGCTTGTGCCACCAGGAAGGGTGGAAAACGATGTCAACGGGGAGGGGAGTGGAGCAGATGTTCAGCATGGTATGGTTAGTGGATTTAGTAGGGCGAGGATTTCCGAGTCGTATTCGCGCGGAACGGCTCGGAAATCCTCGCCCTACAATTATTGGGTTTTGATTTGCCTATTGGGTTTTGAATCGCCAAAAGTATGGCTATTGTTGGCTTAGAGCTTCATGAGGGAAGCGAGCTTTGTGCCGCGAGTGATCTTCTGTCCCTGCTTTACGCACACTTCGTCGAGTCTGCCTGCGAATGGGATCTGAATAGGACACATCTCGCCCCAAGAGGTGAGGATGTAGCAGAATGGCTGTCCAACCTCGTACTTAGTGCCGTCAAGCGGTTCGATACAGTCGTGGAGAACGCACTCTGTAGCGACTTCGAAGAATACCTGACCGCCAACAGTAGCGCCGAGGTCGTAGTATGTCTTACCGCCACCACCAGCAGCCTGAGCCTTAGCCTCGCGCATCTTGCGGCAGTCAGCAAGGAAGTTCTCCTTAGCCTTTCCGCTCTTGTAGTTGCGATACTGCTCTGGGTGCATAGCGAGTTCGTAGAGTTCCTCATCGTCCTGACCGCGGTCCCAACCGTTTTCTTCCATCTCCTTGATGAAGTCAGGAAGAGCGTTCTTGAGAAGAGTGTGAGGGTCAGCGTCAGTGAACTCGCGTCCCTGCTCAGCAGCAAGCTTGACGATCTCTGGGTCAATCTCGCCAGGAATCTTACCAGACTTACCGAGGATCATACCCCACATAGAGTCATCCATCATAGCGAAGCGACCCTTGCCCTGAGCCATTGTGAGGAGGTTCATGAGGGCGATGTTCTTAACATACTGAGAGAATGGAGTCACGAGTGGTGGGTAACCAACGCGTGGCCATACGTATTCAACCTCATTGAAGAGCTTGACGAGCATCTCGTCAGAAGTATATTCCTTCTCGCCCTTCTTCTTGAGGATATTATTGATGGCAGAATGGATACCAGCAAGGTCAGCCATCATAGAACCCATCATACCGCCAGGAAGACCGCAGCCGAGGAGGAGTGACGACATGTGCTTGTTGCCCGGATTGATGAAGAGTCCGAGCCAGTCGTCGATGAACTCCTGAGTGAGAGAGCGAGCCTGCATGTAGGCATTCATATTGATGTCCTTCACCTCAAAGCCTTCGTTCTTGAGCATACTCTGAACAGAGATGATGTCCGGATGAACCTTACCCCAAGAGAGAGGCTCGATGGCTGTATCGATAACGTCAGCACCATTGTTGCAGACCTCAAGGATAGAAGCCATAGAGAGACCAGGGCCAGAGTGGCCGTGATACTGGATGATGACGTCAGGCCACTTAGTCTTGATAGCCTTAGTGAGCGCACCAAGCATAGCAGGCTGACCGATACCAGCCATGTCCTTCAAGCAGATTTCCTCTGCACCAGCAGCAACCACCTGCTCAGCGATGCCCATGTAGTAGTCAACGGTGTGGACAGGAGAAGTGGTGATACAGAGCGTAGCCTGAGGAGTCATGCCCGCAGCCTTAGCCCACTTGATGGAAGGGATGATGTTGCGAACATCGTTGAGTCCGCAGAATATACGAGGGATGTCAACGCCCTGAGCGTGCTTAACCTTGTACTGCAGTTCGCGTACATCGTCAGGCACAGGGTACATACGGAGAGCGTTCAAGCCACGGTCGAGCATGTGGGTCTTGATGCCCACCTCGTTGAATGGCTTAGTGAATGCACGAACTGCCTGGTTAGGGTTTTCACCGGCAAGAAGGTTGACCTGCTCAAAAGCACCGCCGTTTGTCTCAACTCGGTCGAAGCATCCCATGTCAATAATGGCTGGAGCAACGCGTACCAGCTGATCTTTCAGTGGCTGAAACTTACCTGAAGACTGCCACATGTCACGATATACGAGACTGAACTGTATCTTTTTCTTCATAGTGGTTAGAATAATTTTTTCGCTACAAAATTAATAAAAAAGTAATAAATCGTGCACGAAAATGAGATTATTTTATAACTTTGCACCGATTTTAGTTAATTAATCAATATACATCAAATGAGAAAAAGCGCGATTTTGTTATTTATACTTTCCACGATAATCCTTTTTGCCTGCGGAAAACGTGAAGAAAAACAGGAAAAACCGAAATCGAGGGATGCAAAGATAGAGCTGAAAGACGGAATGCTCTACTGTCTGGCATGTGAAGGCTGCAACGATACTTTCGTGGTAGTGATACCGACGGGCGACTTGGAGGCAAAGCCGTTGAAATTCAACGTGATGAAGGCTTTCAAGCGAAACAAGGTCATTGGACGGCTGGAGCCGGGAGATTGGTGTGCCATCATGCTCAACGAGAAGGATAAGACTGTTGCGGACATGGTGATAAACATGGATCTGGTAAAGGGAAAGTGGGTGCACCAGGTGATGCCGGAAGAGAAGGAGAACGCAAGAGCGATGATCCTGCATGAGAATCCGGACGCAAACGTGGACTCGATAATAAACTCGTACATGATTCCCGTGGAGCGAGGCTTTGAGCTGAAGAGACAGGGCAGAGCGGCTTCCATAGGCGTGGGATTCCTGGGAAATGATGATCAGGATAAGCCCGTGACATATCCTTCCGGCTCAACATACGCCTCATGGAAGGTGGTGAACGGACAGATAATCTTCTCCGAGGCAGACTCCCTCATAGATCCGAAAGACCCGGACATGATACGCAAGATACCGAACAAAAACTGCGAGCGCGACACTTGCGACTTCGTGCTGCTGCTGAAAGACTCGCTGCAGATAAGCTATAAGGGAAAAATATCAAGTTACTATAGGGGGAAATAGAGACCCCCTCCAAACCTCCCCCACATGGGGAGGCTTACGACATTCTCAATAATTCGCGAACTGATTTTGGAAACGATAGACCAGGAAGTGCTGCTGCTGATAAACGGAAACTATAATCCGTACCTTGATGCCCTGATGTCGCTGATATCAGGGAAGGTGGTGTGGCTTCCTCTTTATCTTATTATATTATATGAAATAGGAAAGCGGCTGAAGCTGTCATGGCAACTGCTGGCTGTGCTTGCAACAATAGGACTGACTTTCTTCCTGACGGACTTCTGCTGTTCGCAACTGATCCGTCCAGTCTTTATGCGACTGCGCCCGGTGTGCATAGACAATCCGGTGCATACGCTGGTTCATGCGGTGGAAGGATACCGCGAGGGAAAGAACTACGGTTTTCCGTCGTGCCATGCGTCGAACACCTTCGGACTGGCAACGCTCGTGTGGCTGTTCTTCCGCAATAAATGGAACACGATGGCGATGTTTCTCTGGGCGGGAGTGATGTGTTACAGCAGAGTGTATCTGGGAGTGCATTATCCAGGGGATGTCTTGGTGGGTGCGGCACTGGGAACCGCGCTGGGCGTGGCGGCTTATTATGCAAGCCGCGGACTGCAGCGGAGATGGCTGGGAAGCGAGGTGAAGCTGGAACAGGGAACACCGCTGGTGGCGATAGCCGTGGCGGGAATGTTTGCGGCGCTGGCGGTGGCGGCTTTTTAGGCCCGAAGCTGACGCTTCGGGAACGGGGGCTATTATAGGGGCGAAGTTAATACTTCGGGAACGGGGGCTTTGAATGATGAAAAGGATTTTGAACATATTCGTGATGATGGCTGTGCTTGCGGCTTGTTCCTGCGGGAGCGAGACGGAAGAGACGGCTGTGAGTGCGGTTGAGGTGGAGAGCGTTGATACGCTGAACCTGTTCGTGGATCAGTTGAGGAGCTGCTCAAGGCTTTATACGGCAGAGGCTACGCTGCATAAGATGATTATCAAGGACGATCCGATTGTTGTGGAAGGAGAGGTCTTCGGTGAGAAATTCCAGGTGGATGTGCCGCTTGGTAAGCGTAAGATAGCTATTCCGCTGACCGGCACGGTTAAGGCATACATAGACTTCTCTGATTTTTCGCGTAAGAACGTGACCATTGACGGCGATGATATCATCGTGGAACTGCCCGACCCGAAGATCGTGCTGACGGCAACAGAGATAGACCACGACAATGTGCGCGAGGACGTCTCTTTCTTCCGCAGAGATTTCAGCGATAAGGAACTGACGGACTATGCAAAGCAGGGACGTGACGAGATAATAAAGAATGTGTCGAACAGCGGACTGCTGACGAAGGCAGAGTTGGGAGCAGCGGCAGTAATCGTGCCGATACTCAGAGAGTTGGGATATAAGGACGAGAAGATACAGGTGAAGTTTAATCGCAACGTGACATCAGATCCGATATCGTTCTTTAATAGAAACATGGAGAAAAATAAGTAAAGGCTATGGGAAACAAGAATAAATGGTATGCGCTGAAGAATGTTAAGAATATTTTTCTGTATGCTGCAGTGATTGTTGTCTGCGTGGCTTTTATTAAGGTGTTGGACACATGCAAGGAAATAGGTGAGAATGTGTCTGTAAAGGTAGCAACGGAAAAGCCCGAGATAGAGAAAACCGCTGTTCGCGTGGGTACATTAAAAGAAATAGGCGAATGGGAGTTCCTTTCCATCAGATGCGACGAGATAGTGGATTCCGTGCGCAAGGGATTTATCAAAGACGATGCCCTGACACGCGTGTATCACGGCACTCTGCGACTGGGCGTGAACATGAAATCAATTACGAAGAAGAGCATATCGTACGATAAGAAAGCAGACAGCCTGACGGTAACGCTGCCAAAGGTGACGCTGCTGGACAAGAAGTTCATCGACGAGGCTATGACGGACTCTTATTTCGAGACAGGAAAATGGAGCGAAAAGGAGAGGAAGGCTATGCTGAAGAAGGCAGAGGCTAGAATGAAGAAACGCGCTCTGACAGAAGAAAACCTGAAAAGAGCTGAGGATAACGGACGCGCGGCTGCGGAGAAGATGTTCCTGGCGATGGGATATAAGAAGGTGGTCGTGAAATTCGAGAAATAGAAAATGTAGGGCGAGGATAAAATCCTCGCCCTACATTTATGACCTATGGCCGCTGAAATAAATCAGCGGTCGTTCTTTTTGAAAGGCTTGCCTGGGCGGCGGTCGTCTTTTCTATATGGCTTTCCATCCTTCTTGAATGGTTTTCTGCTGTCTTTCTTGAATGGACGCTTTCCGTCGCGACCGTCATCTTCGCCACGGAACTTGCGCGGTCCCTTGAAGTCGCCGCGTCTGCCACCTTTCTCGCCGTCGGAGAAGAGCGGACGGGAAGGCTTGCGGAAGGTGAAAGAGAGAATGTCGCCCTCTTCATTGTCTTTGAGCGACTGAAGTCGGTCGTTGAACTCACGCGTCTTCTTGAAACGGTGGCTCTGTGCCATCTCCTTACGTTCGCGGTCAGTCTTCACCTCGTTGCCTTCATTGAGGAACTTCTTTGTATTTCCGTCGAAGCAGACATACTTGCGTAGTTCACACTCAAGAGCACCATTGTAGAGCGGATATTTGATGGAAGGCTTAAGACCGATGGCATCAAAGCATTCCTTACGATAACTGAGCACCCAAGCCTCGTTGCCAGCGAAAGCATGCTTGAGGCGTTCGCCAATCATCCTGTAAGTGTCGAGGAGGTTAGGCGTAGAGATACGTTCGCCGTAAGGAGGATTTGTTATGAGGATAGCCTTCTCAGCAGGCTGCTGGAATTCAGCGAAGTTCTGCAGTTTCAGTTCAATGTCGTTAGAAAGCCCTGCCGCCTTAATGTTAGCACGAGCAATGCCAATAGCCTTAGGATCAATGTCGTAGCCGTAGATCTTATGGTTGAATTCACGCTCTTGAGAGTCGTCGTTGTAAATCTTATCAAAGAGCTCCTCGTCAAAGTCAACCCACTTCTCAAACGCAAACTGCTTGCGGAAGACGCCAGGGGCAATGTTCTTTGCTATGAGAGCCGCCTCAATGAGGAACGTGCCAGAGCCGCACATCGGATCGATGAAGTCGCAGTCAGCCTTCCATCCCGACTGAAGGATGATGCCAGCCGCGAGAACCTCATTGAGCGGAGCCTCAACAGCCTCCTGACGATAGCCACGACGATGAAGGCTGTCGCCACTTGAGTCGAGAGCGAGAGTACAGTCTGTTCCAGCAATATGGAGATGAATGCGGAGGTCAGGATTAGAGATGCTGACGTTCGGGCGTTCGTTTTCCTCAGCCATGAACTTGTCCACGATGGCATCCTTAACCTTGTAAGCTACGAACATGGAATGCGTAAATTCCTCGGAATATACAACAGTGTCAACGGCAAAAGAGTTCTTAACAGTAAGGTGCTGTCGCCAGTCGTACTTGCGAATCTCGTCGTAAACCTGCTCCGGACTCTTCGCACGGAAAGTCTTGATAGGCTTGAGGATGCGAAGGGCAGTACGGAGCGAGAAGTTTGCCCTGTACATCATCTCCTTATCACCAGAGAATTTAACCATTCGGCGGCCGATCTCAATATCGTTTGCGCCGAGATTTGTAAGTTCTTCAGCAAGGATGTTCTCCAAGCCGACGAATGTTTTTGCTATATATTCTGCCATAGTACAAATTTGGTGCAAAGGTACGATTATTTAAGCAATATGCAAAAGAAACGAGGCAAAATACACTCTTTAAGTTGATAAAGCGAAACCGATAGTGCATTTTCTTTTCGTTTTGTCGGAAAAAATGTGTTATTTTGCACTATATAATGAACTCTATCACATATAATATATTGCGCGCGATAGCAATAGGATGCTCTAAACTGCCCTTTGTTTTTCACTATTTCTGTAGCGACTTCATCCTGTATCCGATAGTTTACAGGCTGGTTGGTTACAGGAAGAAGGTGGTACGCAAGAACCTGACAAACTCTTTCCCCGAAAAGAGCGAAGAGGAGCGCAGGCAGATAGAGCGGGACTTCTATCATCTTTTCTGCGACTACATAGTAGAGACGATAAAACTTGCCGACATGAAACCGGAAATGATGATGAAGCACATGGTGTTCAAGGGAATGGACAAGGTGGAGGAATATGCCCGTGAAGGACGTTCCACTGTTGTCTATATTGCCCACAGCCCGAACTGGGAATGGATAACGTCGCTCCCGCTATTCCTGAAAGACAGGTCGATAGTGTTCGGACAAATATATCATCCGCTGAGCAGCGACATCTTCGACAAGCTGTTCCTTGAACTTCGCGAACAGTACGGAAGCATCAGTATTCCGATGAAACGCACGCTGCGACAGATACTGGAAATGAAGAAGCAGGGCAAGCATTTCTGCATCGGTTTCGTGGCAGATCAGGTGCCGAAATGGGAAGCTATACACCATTGGGTGGATTTCCTGAATCAGGAAACGCCTGTGTTTACAGGTACGGAGAAGATAGCCAGAATGACCGATAGTGCCGTGTTCTTCATGTCGCTGAAGAGGACGAAGCGCTCTTGCTACGAAGCAGAGTTCCACCTGATAGCCGACGACTGCAAGCAGGTTCCGGAGAACGGCATCACGGAACGCTACTTCAAGGAGGTGGAGGCGCATATCAGGAAATATCCGGCTCAGTGGCTTTGGACGCACAACCGATGGAAGCGTACCAAGGAAGAATGGCTGAAAAGGCAGAAATAATATCTACTATATACAACACAAAACGAAAACAAATGAAGAAGACTTTATTGTTGTTAATGCTCGTCTGCGGTTCTTTCTCCGTAGCAAATGCTCAGGGCTTTGATACCAATGCAGCTGTAATTGCTTTTCTCAAGGCAATGGGAATGAACGTAACCGATGAAGACCAACAGAGACTTTACCAGACAAGATTTCTCCTGAATTCATTGACAGGTCGCGAATCGAAAACAACTCCTACCCGTGAGGTGTATGAGGTGAACGAAGTGTTTCATGCTCCTGTTGACGGAGCCTACTACGGCAAGGGCGATTCTCGCAATGATGCCTATTATCCAACAGGAATGCCTGTTGCCCTTCAGCAGAATGCTCTTCGTGCAGGAGGAAAACTGAAGCGCTCTGGCACATACGCCTGGAGTCTTGTTGAACAGAACGACAAGATTTATTTCGGCAGCAACACGAACTATCTATGCTCAGCTTGGGCTTCTATCTCAGAAGGTGTGATGAAGAGATTCCCTAATGCTTTCGACGAAAAACTGCTGCAGAATATTCTCAATACTGACTGCTGGGTGTGCGAACTAAAGGAGCGTCAGTTCTATGGACAGACATTCGTGAACGACATCATGCCACCACGCACATACGTTTATAATCCAAAGACAGGAGTCGTGAAGGACATCACACCGGAAGGCGACGTGGAGAGTGCGCAGACAGAAGGCTTCCGCTCAGCCGGAGCAAAGGATGGCGTTGTGCTCTTTGCCGGTCCAGACCATGCTTTCGGTTCAACAGTGTTCGCTTATGATGCAGAGACCGATGAGTTCCTCGGCTCAGGTCATTTCAGCAAGGGCGTTATCACGAATGCTCCAGACCTGTGGATTACCAACGTGCGCCGTTGGCAGGTTATCGGTGATGCTCTCTATGTGGGAGGTACTGTTGGTGTGCCAGGCGATGTGTCTGGTGCCAGTGACAAGGGTGCTCTCCTTCGTTGGGTAGGCAATAAGAAAGAGCCGCTGAAGTTTGAACTCGTAGGTTATTCTTCTGGTGCAATAGCAGAGATTTGTGAACATGATGGCAGAATATATGGCGGAACATGGACTAATCCTTCTACCGTAATCCGTACGCAGAAGATCCCGGAGGGCGGATTTACAAAGGATAACATGGCAGTATTTGAGACGGTCTGGTCTTTGGATGAGTATGATCCAGAGTATCGTACGACATCGCAGTCAATAGCCGGTTTCGTTTCTTATAAGGGCAAACTCTATTGGGGAATGTTCGGACTGCCATATTTCACTATCTTCTCCGCACCTTCTTTCTATCAGGCAAAGACAGACGTGCAGAAACTCAATGCAATCCTCGGCTCTTATCGCGTAAGCCCACTCTTCTGCGCTACTGATTTCGCTAACGGTAAAGGCGACTGGGAACTGCTCTTCGGTGAAGATCGTCTGCCAACATATAACTGGGCAGGCGGCAACTGGTATATGAAGCCGACGGGAAAGACTCCGAAGTGGGGTAATAGCGGTTGCAACAATATGTACGGAAACTATATCTGGGCAGCCAAGGAATATAACGACAGACTCTATCTCGGTACGATGGACTACAGCGACCTGATAGATCCTGTATATAATAATCTGAAGAACTCAGGCAACCAGTTGGCTCTTCAGGCGTTGCGCTATTTGCTTAACCAGCAGGAGAGAAACCACGAGGATGGTTTTGAGATGCTTTGCATAGACAATCATAACAGTCCAAAGTGGGTTACTTCGAATGGTTTCGGCAACAAATATGCTTACGGAATACGTAACTTCCTCAACTATAACGGTCACTTGTACGTTGGTACAGCAAATCCTTTCACACTCGCAGAGACTGGCGGTTTCCAGATTCTTGATGTACAGGATGCAGAGTCTGCAACGTCTATCAAGTCAGCAAAGCCTCAGCCGATGGAACTGCTCTACAATCCTGCTCCGGGTGTTGTGTCATTCTCTACTTATAATGGAGAAAAGATTACAAGCGTGAGCATCTACGATACAAACGGAAGATTGATCTCGCAGAGCAATGAGGCTAGCGAAAACGTAAAGATCCAGACTGACGGCGTTCGTAAGCCTGTCGTGGCAGAAGTGAAAGCTGGCGGCAAGACTTATAGCCTTAAGTTCGTTATGAAGTAAAAACGAGGGAAAAACGAATGGGCGCTAATATAAAAACCTCTGGCAAGCGGTGTCCGCTTGCCAGAGGTTTTTCGTTAACCAAGCTCGGTTAACGGTTGCTTTGGGAGGAGGCGATAACGGTTAACGGATTATGCCTCGTAGTTTCTTAGGGCTTTGAGGAGTTCTTCGTTCTCGCTCTTTGAACCGATGGTTATTCGGAGGCAGTTGCCGCAGAGGGCAATCTTATTGCGGTTACGAACGATTATGCCGAGGTTTACGAGATAGTCATAGATGGCCTGCGCATCAGTAACCTTCATAAGGAAGAAGTTTGCGCTGGTAGGGTAGAGCTCCTCGCAGAAAGGAAGAACGGTGAGTGCTTCCTTCATCTTAGCGCGCTCATGGAGAATGATCTTCACCCATTCCTCTACCTGGAAACGGTCGGCTAGGAGTTCAAGGGCTTTCTCCTGAGTAAGCTGGTTGATGTTGTAAGGATATTTTACCTTATTGAAAATGCCGATGATGTCAGGATGTGCAAATGCCATACCGAGACGCATGGCAGCTGCTCCCCAAGCCTTACTCATTGTGTTGAGCACGATGATGTTAGGGTAAGAGCTGATGTCCTCGCGGAAAGGTTTCTGCTTGGAGAAGTCGCTGTATGCCTCGTCGATGACGACAAGTCCGTCGAACTCTTTGAGCACACGCTCCATTTCCTCGCGGTCAAGGTCGTTGCCGGAAGGGTTGTTAGGAGAGCAGATCCAAATAACCTTAGTGTTCTCATCACAGGCAGCAAGGAGCTTGTCGGCATTGAGCTGGAATCCCTCTTCAAGTTCTACAGGACGATATTCCACGCCGTTGATGTCAGCGCAAACCTTATACATTCCATAAGTCGGTTCTATGGCAACAACATTGTCCTTTCCCGGCTCAGTAAAGCAACGATAGACGAGGTCGATGGCTTCGTCAGAACCATTGCCGAGGAATATGCACTGAGCAAAGACACCCTTCACCTTTTCAATGACCGACTTCAGTTCGCGCTGGAGAGGATCTGGATAACGGTTGAAAGGACCGTTATACGGATTCTCATTTGCATCGAGAAAGACGTGAGCTTCCTTGCCCGAATATTCGTCGCGGGCTGAACTGTAAGGTTTTAGCGCCCAGATGTTTGGGCGTGTAAGTTCTTGTAAACTTTTCATTTTAGTTGATTTATTCGCACTGTCATCGCGTTTTTATGAGCATCAAGACTTTCTGCGGCAGCCATGAGTTCCACGGCACGACCGATAGATTGTACTCCTTCCGCTGACAGATGCTGGAAGGTGACCTTGCGCATGTAAGAGTCGAGGTTAACGCCGCTGTAGCATGTAGCCCATCCGTGGGTAGGCAGCGTGTGGTTTGTGCCGGAAGCGTAGTCGCCAGCACTCTCGCAAGCATAGTTTCCGAGGAATACAGAGCCAGCATTGATGACCTTCTCAGCAAGCATTTCGTAATTGTCGGAAGCGAGGATGAGGTGCTCTGGAGCGTATGAGTTGCTGAGAGTCATTGCCTCGTCGTAATCCTTTACGAGAACGAGAGTAGAGTTCTCGAGCGTCTTCTTCGCCATCTCCTTTCGTGGAAGCAGTTCCACCTGACGTTCCACCTCAGCCTTTACCTTGCCGAGCATTTCCTCGTCAGTAGAGATGAGTATAACCTGCGAGTCGATGCCGTGCTCAGCCTGAGAAAGGAGGTCGGCAGCAACGAAGACAGGATTACTTGTCTTATCAGCAATCACGCATACCTCGCTTGGTCCGGCAGGCATGTCAATAGCTACGTCGCCGAGAGAGACAGCCTGTTTTGCTGCCATCACGAAGCGGTTTCCAGGACCGAAAATCTTGTAAACCTTTGGCACGGATTCTGTTCCGTAAGCCATCGCACCGACAGCCTGAACACCACCAATCTTGTAAATCTTGCTGACACCCGCAATCTCTGCTGCAGCAAGAATGGCAGGATTCACCTTACCCTCTGCATTAGGAGGAGTGCAGAGCACAATCTCCTTGCATCCCGCAATCTTTGCAGGGATGGCGAGCATGAGAACGGTTGAGAAGAGTGGGGCAGTGCCACCAGGGATATAAAGGCCGACCTTCTCGATGGCAATACTCTTCTGCCAGCAACGAACACCAGCGCAGGTCTCAACGATCTGTCCCTCGAACTTCTGGCTCTCATGGAACTTTGAAATGTTCGAATGGGCAAGATGGATTGCGTCAAGTAGTTCTGGTGAAACTTCCTGCATGGCACTGGTAATCTCACCTTGAGACACCTGCAACTCAGCGAGGTCAGCCTTGTCAAACTTCCTTTCGTACTCCTTCACAGCCTCGTCGCCACGCTCTTTGATGTCAGCGAGAACGGTAGATACAGTCTCGTTGAGCGAAGCGAGGTCGATGACCGGACGTGCGCAGATGGCAGCGTAGTCGGAAGTTTGTGGGTTCTTGATTATTTTCATTGTAGAGGATTTAACCCAGCGGAAAAGCGCTGGGCGCAGTGGCTATTAGAGAATCATCTTCTCGATAGGAGTGACGAGGATGCCCTGAGCACCGAGCTCCTTGAGCTTTCCGATGATGTCCCAGAAAGTCTTCTGGTCGAGAACAGCGTGAACAGAGCACCATTCTGGATCAGCAAGCGGAATGATTGTAGGACTCTTCAGACCAGGGAGAACGTCGATGATTTCCTGCATCTTAGCCTTAGGCGCATTCATGCGAACGTATTTCTTATCCTCAGCCTGACGAACAGCCTCCATGCGGAAGAGAATCTGAGCGAGGATGTCCTTCTTCTCCTGAGAGAGATTCTTGTTGCCGATGAGCAGTGCTTCGCTGTGCATAACCACTTCCACCTCGCGGAGGTTGTTGCTGACGAGAGTAGAACCGCTGCTGACAATGTCGAAGATAGCGTCAGCGAGTCCGATGCCAGGAGCAATCTCCACAGAACCAGTGATTACGTGAACATCAGCATTGATATTGTTTTCAGCAAGGAACTTCTTGAGGATGACAGGATAAGAAGTGGCAATCTTCTTTCCGTTGAACCATTCAAGCCCCTTGTAGTCGATAGCCTTTGGAATGGCGAGCGAGAGGCGGCACTTAGAGAAGCCGAGTCGCTTGATGATTTCTGCGTCTTCTGCCTTCTCGCAGAATTCGTTTTCGCCGACAATACCTACGTCAGCGACACCAGAAGCCACGCTCTGTGGGATATCATCATCACGAAGATACAGCACTTCGAGTGGGAAATTAGACGACTGCACAAGCAGTGTACGCTTAGAAGAACCGACCTTAATGTCAGATTCTGTGAGCAGGTTCATTGTGTCTTCGTAGAGTCTGCCCTTGCTCTGGATAGCAATTCTTAACATCTTGATTATTTAGTTTTTGTATTTCTATTCGTTTAAAGTGTGAGCACCATGTGTCTGTTATGCACAATACACAATACGGGCGCAAAATTATAAAAAATAAACTAATCGTGGGAAAAATCTTCCACTTTTAGCGAAAAAGAAGCAAAGAACTTGACAAAGGTATCACGGAAACAGTCCCGAAACAAGGTTTTTTGCTGAATTTCGGTGAAAAAGTCGGCATGAAATCCTGCGTCAGTCTTTAGGAATTGATGATTTTTTTGAACCTCTCAATGTCATCCTGAAACGTCACTTTGAAGTTCTCCTGCTCGCCTGGAATAACCTTTATCCTGACTTCCGGAAGATATTTGTGGACAACACCGCAATCGTCCGTTGCAACGAATGCCGGATCTTGCAGGGCTATGTCGAAAGCTTTCTTGATGATGCTGCGTCGGAAACATTGCGGTGTCTGAGCGTTTCTCATCATTGAGCGCAGAGGGATGTCGCGTATGCAGCCGTCCTCGTCAATGGCAACGACGGTGTCTGTAGGTTCCACGCCAACTTCCACCGCCTGATAATCTTCCAGTCCTCGCGCGCATTCATTTATAATACGCTGTGAAACGCCGGCTCTTACGCAGTCGTGAATAAAGAGATTGTCATCGTCGTTCGTGTAAGCGCGAATAGCAGCTAGAGAGGAATCGTAGCGTTCTTTTCCGCCCTTTAATATTCTGCCAACCTTCTTGAAACCGTTCCTCTTTATGAGCGATTCAACCAGAGGGAAAAAGTCCTCCTTCGTCACCACGGCTATTTCGTCGATGTTTTCGTTCTGTTCAAAGGCAGCAATGGAGTATTCCATCAGCGTCTTTCCGCAGACCTCAATAAACTGCTTGGGTGTCTTTGAACCCATTCTTGTGCCACTTCCGGCAGCCAATATTACCGCTATATTCATGAATATTTGTTAATTTTCTGCAAAAGTAATCATTTTTTTTCATTATTCAAATAAAAATGACTAATTTTGCACGGAAATTCAAAAATAAAGAAAATTATGAAGAAGTTTTTATTAGCAGCCATTATCATGGCATCAGCTCTCACAGCAAACGCTCAGAGCGAGAAGAAGAGCTGCGATAAGTGCGCAGACAAGAAGGAATGCAAGATGGACAAGAAGGACTGCTGCAAGGCGGCAGACGCTAAGACTTGCGATAAGTGTGCTAAGAAGGAAGCTAAGGCTTGCGATAAGTGCGACGGCAAGACTGGCGCTACAGCTCAGCAGGGTAAGGCTTGCGACAAGTGCCCAAAGGATGCAGCTAAGAAGGCTGCAAAAAAGCCTGCCAAGAAAGCAGTTAAGAAGGCTAAGAAATAAGTGACTTTTCTGTGCCGAAGAATACATTTTTTGCCGAAAAAATACCACTTTTTACACCCTCTTCTTTTTAACATATATCGTAAAAAGTCTTAAAAAACCTAAAAAAAAGCCTGAAAATGCCCAATTTTCAGGTTTTTTTATGTACCTTTGCACCCGAATTCGAGTTTTAAAGCGCATAGACGCGTCCATTGAGCCGGATTCCAGCAGGCTTTAACTAATACTATTAACCCCGCCTGCATATATAGAAAAGAATATAGAATTATGAATTTAAAAATTAAAGATTTCAAGAAATTTTCACTCGCAGTAATAACGGCGTTCGTCGCCACAACAAGTGTCTCGGCACAGGACCGCATGGCAGCAATCGCTCCATCGGACGTAAAACTGAAAGCTGTTGACACTCTTATGCTTCACAAGCTTCGTCAGCGTGAGAATGCTGCTACTGCAGGAGCAAATCTTTATGAAGAATGGAGCAACCGCTCCGTAGGAAACTACAATCAGGAAATTCCTGAAACTTATACAGTAGATCTCCGTCATTTCGCAATGCCTACTAAGAACCGCATGGTCACTTCTCCTTATGGTCGCCGTTGGGGACGCATGCACAAGGGTATTGACGTGAAAGTTTATATTGGCGACACAATCGTTTCTGCTTTTGAAGGTAAAGTTCGTATCGTGAAATATGAGCCAAACGGATACGGAAATTACATCGTTGTACGTCACAACAATGGTCTTGAGACTGTTTACGGTCACCTTTCTAAGCATCTCGTAGTAGAAAATCAGAAGGTTCGCGCTGGTCAGCCAATCGGTCTCGGTGGTAATACCGGTCGTTCTACAGGTTCTCACCTTCACTTTGAGACTCGTCTTCTCGGCATAGCTATCAACCCAGCGTTCATGTTTGACTTCCCTAATCAGGACGTAAAGGCTGACAAGTATGTCTTCCGCCGTTCAGAGCATGTTGCTCAGTCTGGTTCTTCACGTCAGAAGACAGTTGCTGCTCCAACAGCAGCTCCAGCAGCTAAGCCAGCAACTCCAGCAGTTAAGCCAGCAGCTCCTGCAGCTTCAGCACCTGTTGCACAGAAACAGCCAGCAGCTCGTCCAGCAGAGATAGCAAGCGCAAAGCCTGCAGTGACACCTTCAAATACATGGCTCGTAAAGCGTGGTGACACTCTTTACTCTATTGCCACTAAGAATGGTATGACTGTTGAGCAGCTCTGCCGCAAGAATGGCATCCCAACTTCTTACAATATCCGTATTGGAGAAGTTCTCAAGTTGAACTAATCATTATTTATATAATAAAAGACAGGAGCTGAATTTGCACAATTCAAGCTCCTGTTTCGCTATTATTACAAAACGGTTTCACAAGACTAAACATTTAATAATAAAAATGAAAACATTCATCAACTGCAAAGACCTCGGCGACCTCAACGCAGCTCTCGCTGAAGCACAGGAAATAAAAGCCGATCGCTTTAAGTATCAGCATCTTGGCAAGAACAAGACGCTCCTCATGATATTCTTCAACAACTCTCTCCGCACCCGTCTTTCTACTCAGAAGGCAGCGATGAATCTTGGCATGAACGTCATCGTGCTTGACGTGAATGCCGGAGCGTGGAAGCTTGAGACAGAGCGTGGCGTCATCATGGATAGCGACAAGAGCGAACATCTGCTTGAGGCTATTCCTGTCATGAGTTCTTACTGCGACATGATCGGAGTTCGTTCGTTTGCCGGACTTACTGACCGCGAGTATGACTATGCAGAGACAGTGCTTCATCAGTTCATCAAGTACAGTGGCAAGCCAGTCTTCGCTATGGAGACAGCAACAGTTCATCCGCTTCAGGCTTTCGCAGACCTCATCACCATCCAGGAGCACTTCAAGCCAACAGCAGAGAAGAAGCGTCCGAAGGTTGTCCTCACTTGGGCTCCTCACTGCCGTGCTCTTCCTCAGGCTGTGCCTAACTCTTTCGCAGAGTGGATGAATGCAGCTGATGTTGACCTCGTAATCACTCATCCTAAGGGCTATGAGCTTGACCCACAGTTTGTTGGCGATGCTACAGTGGAATACGATCAGATGAAGGCTTTTGAAGGAGCTGACTTTATCTACGCAAAGAACTGGAGCTGTCCTGGAGTTACAAATCCAGAGGATTACGGAAAGATTCTTGACGACTATAAGACTATGATGCACTGGACTGTGGATGCTGATCACATGGCTGTTACAGACAACGGAAAGTTCCTCCACTGTCTCCCTGTCCGTCGTGGACTTATCGTAACAGATGATGTTATCGAGAGCGAGAACTCACTCGTCATTCCAGAAGCAGCAAACCGTGAGATTTCTTGTTCTGTAGTTATCAAGCGTATGCTTGAAGCGCTGTAGTCTTCAGTAAATATTGCGTCTTAGAACTCTCATCCTTTTCTCCCTCCTTTCGCTTTATGCTTTAGCGCAGAGCATAACAGGAGTGGCACCTCACAATATTGTTGTGGGTGAGAGTTTTCGTGTCATTTATGATATAAGTTCTTCCGATGTTGAAGACTTCACACTCGACGATCTGCCTGACGGAATAGAAGCAGTGATGCCGCCATTCGGCTCTACTGCTACCGTAGGTGGAAAGTTGGTTACGAAATACACAGCTATGCTCAGCGCAGACAGAGAGGGAACCTTCCTGCTGCCTGCGCCGAAAGCTGTTGTTGGAGGAAAAGAGGTGGAAGGCAAACCGCTTACCATTAAGGTCGGTTCAGTCTCTTCCGCTCCAATTTCCTCGCAAGGAGGGGGACAATATTCTGCACAAAATACCCAGTTGAATCAAACATCCCGGTCTCTACCAAAGTCGGAAAATGCGGGAGGGAAGTCGGAAGTATTTGCGCGAACAGTGGTTAGCAAGCGCAATGTCATGGTCAATGAGCCAGTTATTGTCTGGGTTTATATCTACTCCAAGAATACTCTCGAAGGCATGAATGCAGCAATGCCGGAGATGGGAGATTTCTATACACTTGAGATGTCAAAGGAAGAAGAGGTGGAAACGTCTCAGGAGACTGTTGGAAACTATGAATACGAGCGCACTCTCTGGGCTAAGTATGTGGTCTATCCGCAGCATTCCGGCACACTCTCCATTCCTTCTGTAACCTTCCACGGAAAGGTAAAGACGGAGAATCATAACATTGATCCTTTTGAACTTGCTCTTGATCCGAAGAAGAAATACGTTATAGTTGACAAGACCATCGTAGCACCTTCTGTGCCGCTGAATGTCAGCGAGTTACCAGCTGCTCCTGAGAATTTCTCCGGTGCTGTGGGAAAGTTCACCATGAGAGTGGTTTATGCTGATCAGTCTGTCGGACTTGACGAACCTGCCGTCATTAAGATATCTATTCGTGGCAATGGAAACATAAAGCTGTTGAAGTCGCCGAAGGTCGTCTTCCCTAAGTCTTTCACGGTTCATGATATCCAGACTACAGACAGTATTCAGTTTACGGATAAGCGTGGCGCTGACGGTGAGATTGTCTATACCTATTCAGCTTCCGCCAATGCTCCGGGAGAATTTCCTATGAGTGCGGTGAAGTTCATCTATTTTGACACTGACAGTTGTAAGTATGTCACTGTCAGCAGAGAGCTCCGTCCGTTGACCGTTGTTAGTGGTAAAGACGGTTCTGCGAGCAGTCTTTCGCCTATCAGACAGCTTAACGACATTGATGTTTCGTCACATCATGACTTCCTTTTCTCGAGATACTATTTCCTCGTTCTCTTTGCTCTTCTTGTTCTTTTTGCCGTGATGTGGCATTTGGTTATCAGATACCGTAAGGTTCTTGAGACTAAGGCTGTAGAGGAAGAAAAGATACGCAAGGAGAAGGAAACCGAATATGAGCGACGGATGATTGATGAGATCCGTGCCCGATTTGAGAATCGCCAGAAGACTCCGCTCATCATCCTTCTGCTTTTTATTGCAAGCTCGCTTAATGCGTTCAATATCAATGTGGAACGTGCAAACGATGCTTATACAGCGCGAGACTATCAGAAAGCTATCCGTCTTTATAACGAGCAGCTCGCTGTCAGTCCGTCAGCGGATATTTACTACAATCTCGGCAATGCCTACTATCAGATGCGCGAGATTGGTAAGGCTGTTGACTGCTATGAACATGCACTCGCCTTGAATGCCAACGATGAGGATGCTCAGAACAATCTGACACTTGTTCAGAACAAGGTGAAGGATAAGCTTCAGGAAAAGCCAGAGGTGTTCATCGTTTTGTGGTATCGTCATGCGGTATATCTTTTCTCTGCCGACACTTGGGCTATGCTCTCTCTCGTCTTTCTTGCGCTGATGCTCTGCTGCATACTCTTCTATCATTTCCGTGTTTCCGGCAGTCGCAAGGCATTCTGGATCGGACTCTCTTCAGCACTTCTGTTCGTTTTCACCGTGCTTTTTGCCGTACAGCAGCAGTGGTTTGTCAGCCATTATGCCAAGAGAGTGGTTATGAGCGATGACCTTAAGGTCTATGAGAAGCCAGATCTCTCTTCAAAGCCTGTCGTCACTATCCATGAAGGCGAGACGATGGAAGTCCTTGACAGCACCATGACGAAGTGGCATGAGGTGCAGCTTTCCGACGGTCGCAGTGGTTGGGTGATGCCGGAGAAAAAGAACCGTTAGTACCCTTTGCTTGAGCTTACAGAAGGAAATCCTGCATAAGATCTTTGTACCATTGCGATACAGAGCGGTCGGGATTTCGCATACAATATTCTACGCGCTGCATTTCTCGCTGCATTCCTTTGCTGTGAACAAGGATGTAGCGCTTTGTTGGTTGTTCGGGAACGCTCTTTATGCTATAGATGTCGCGGAGGGTGAAGCCAGTCTGCTGACAGACATCGCAGAAGACGGACAGCACTTCCGGCGGTATGCAGACGGAGAATACACCACCATCCATGAGCAACTGATATGCTCCGCCAACAAGCACCTCAAACGGCAGACTCGAAGTGTGACGCGCTCTCAGACGGCGGACGTCAGGACATTCCATGCTGTTGTGGAAATATGGCGGATTGCAAATGATGCTGTCAAAGAGCGGTGCTTTGCCGTTATCCGCAGTCTGCTGCAGATAATCCTGGAAGGAACAGTGATGGAGAGTGATGCGATCAGCAAACTTTGATTCCGCGAAATTCAGGGCAGCATCCTTCACGGCATCATCGTCTATCTCGATAGCAGTCACCAAAGCCTGCGGACAGCGTTGCGCCATCATCAGTGAGAGAACTCCTGTGCCAGTGCCGATGTCGAGAATCCTACGGCCTTCCGCCGCCATTGCACCGAGCAAATCGCTGTCTGTTCCCACCTTCATGCCAGCATTCTGCTGATGGATAGTGAACTGCTTAAATTGAAACAAATCTTTTCGTCGCGCCATAATTGCCTTATTTTCTTGCAAAATTAAGAAAAAACAGCGAAATATGAAAAATTCTTGTGGAATATTTGTGTTTTTTGCCAAGTAATTAGTAATTTTGCAGCGGATGATCAACATAACTGACAAAAAATGAAAGTATTTAAGTTCTTTATAACCCTCGCTGCCGCAGCCGTTTGCTGCATGGCATCTGCTGCAAACAGTGGTCTGTGGATGAGTAAGACCACGGGAAAATCTCTGAAGGTTACGGTTAGTGAAGCTGCTGCTCCAGCCACTGATGCAAGTGGAAAGCGAATGACCGTGGTTTATCTTGAGAATCTGCCGATAGAGAAGATTGGTCAGTATTCAAATGCCGAGAATGTGGCATGGCTGAAGAGTCAGGGCTATCGTGTTATCGAGATAGACTATGCTAACGATACTAAGGCTGTTTCTCCAAACATCACGAAGGACATCATTGCCATAAACGATGAGCTTAACGGCGGTTCGTTTGCCGGAGTGGCATCAAATATCTCCAATATCCGCTCTTACGTTCTGATGGAAGGCTATCGCATTCAGCGTGACGTGGCTTACTATAAGGATGATAAGTCTGTCTATAACCTTTATAATCAGGAGGATTCGCTTTATATGGACATCGTCTATCCTGCCAATCCGAGCAAGAAAGTTCCTACGCTTCTCTCCTTTTCTTACAGCAACAGCTATCCTGGCAAACAGCATCAGCGATTGTTCTTAGGCTATACTCTGAGCATGTTTGACGATGCTATCCAGGAAGGCGCTTCTGCCAACGGAATGGCTTGGGCAATAGCAGACCATCCGAAATACTGCGACTGGGGAAACGGAAAGGTTGCAGGAGGAGCTAACAAGAGTCTTGGCACGATAGAGGTGAATCCTGATGCAGCGAAGAAGGTGAAGGCTGCCGTGCGTACTCTCCGTCATTTCGGCAAGACCGTAGGACTTGGAAACGATATTGCCGTATATGGATTCTCTCGCGGTTCAACGGCTGGTTCGCTTGCCATCGGAGACAATCCTAACACGGAATGGCTCAGTTCTGTCCGTTGTCCTTATGCTGAGGAAAGCAGCGATGTTCAGGCTGCTGTGCTCGGTCCTGGAGTGTTCAACTATGGCAGTCTGCCAACAGACAGAAGGGAATATACGAATATGAAGATCTATGCCGGCAACTATTCCGCAACGAATGCTTTGTGGCAGCAGCAGGGTGGGGCATTGGCTATAAAGAATTCCGCTGTTCCTGCATTCCTTTTCTATAATACGAACGACGAGGCTTACTATGCTCAGCAGATGAAGGAGTTGATGGCTCTGTACGATAAGACTGGCTCAAAGTATGAGTTGCTGAAGGATTACGGCAGCGGTCATAGTGTGCCTACAGACGCTGCTGACCTTCAGAAGATTTTCGACTTCCTTAAGCAGCATCTCTCCACCGAGACAACGGCGATCGCTTTGGCGAAAGACTGTTGTAAGGCTGAGTGTGATACGATGTATGACCTTCAGGGCAAAAAAATAACCCGTCCCAGAGGACAGGTTTATATAAAGAATAAGAAGAAATACAAGAGGTAATCATCTTACATAATCTACGAATGAGTAGCGCTGAGCGTGCTTCTCATCAGTGTCGTGATCTTCTCTGGCGCTTTCTTTCCAGACTGTCTTGTCGAATTCTGGGAAGAAGGCGTCGGCGTTTTCTGGAGTGTTATCCACTTCTGTCAGGCAGAGTCTGTCGGCTTTGTCCAGCATAGCCTTGTAAAGCTGTTCGCCGCCGATGATGAAGATCTCGTCGCCTTCACAAGCCGCGAGTGCAGCGTCTATAGAAGTGTAAACCTCAGCACCTTCTGCCTTGTAGTCAGCGTTTCTTGAGATAACAACATTCCTTCTGTTAGGCAAAGCACCTTTAGGCAGCGACTCGAAGGTCTTTCTGCCCATGACGATGGTGTTGCCGGTGGTGAGAGCCTTGAAACGCTTCAGGTCGTTTGGCAACCAATAGATCAGTTTGTTCTGAAAGCCAATGGCGTTGTTCTTCGCTATGGCAGCAATAATACTTATCATACGCTAACCTCCGCTTTTATGTGTGGGTGTGGATCATAGTCAACGAGTTGGAAGTCCTCATATTTAAACGAGAAGATGTCCTTCACGTCAGGATTAATCAGCATCTTTGGCAGCGGACGCGGATCGCGAGTTAGCTGCAGCTTAGCCTGCTCTAAGTGGTTGAGGTAGAGGTGAGTATCGCCTGTGGTATGGATGAACTCGCCACATTCCAGTCCGGCACATTGCGCCATCATCTGAAGCAGCAGGGCGTAAGAGGCAATGTTGAAAGGCACGCCGAGGAAAGTGTCTGCCGAACGCTGATAGAGCTGAAGGGAGAGCTTGCCGTCAGCCACGTAGAACTGGAAGAGGCAGTGGCATGGTGGCAGCTTCATCTGGTCTATGTCGGCTACGTTCCATGCGCTGACCATCATACGGCGAGAGTCAGGATGATTCTTTATCAGATCCATCACGTTGCTTATCTGGTCTATTGTGCCGCCGTCGTGGTCAGGCCATGAGCGCCACTGATGACCATAGACAGGACCAAGGTCGCCGTTTTCGTCAGCCCATTCGTTCCAGATTCTGACGCCATTGTCCTGAAGGTATTTCACGTTTGTGTCGCCAGCCAAGAACCAAAGAAGCTCGTGTATGATGGACTTCAGGTGCAGTTTCTTAGTGGTAAGCAGCGGAAAACCGTCTGCCATATTGAAGCGCATCTGATGACCGAAGACAGACTTCGTGCCCGTGCCCGTGCGGTCAGTCTTCACAGTACCTTCTGTGATGATGCGGTTTAGGAGATTCAGATATTGTTGCATAATATATATTTAATGTGGCTTGTGGGAAGGAGTAGATGGCTTGAACTATTTCTTTATCTTCTCCCACGTAGAGTTTTGCGAAGCATTTATGGAGAAGAGAATGTCGTAAACGCTCTCCTTCTCCTTTGGCGTTCCTTTTCCGTTGTAGATGTTAGCCAGTTCGTCTTTCTTGTAGTCCGTCCAGATGGTAGGCAGAGTGCTGAGCGGTCTGTCCTCCTTAGCTTTCTTGAGGCAATCCTCCAGAGCCGTGGTGATGTTCGTTCTGCCACGTTCAGCGTTTGTAGCCATCTCGTCCAGACCTTTACGGTAATAGTCATACTGCAGCTGGCGGAAAGGTTTCATTGCAGCGTCAAGGTAATCGTTGATGATGGCAAAGCGGTTGCGGTCGTTCTCGAAAGCCTTCCATCCCACGTATTCCAGACCTTGCGCATTGTTAGTCAGGTACATACACTTCTGCAACACCTCTTCGCCACCCATCGGAGAGAAAGAGTCGAGGTCCAGTCCGATGATGAGGTAAGCATAGTATGCAAGGAGCGCAGTGAGCTGATTGTCAACCGTTTCCTCGTTGAAGTTCAGCTGGTCAAACTGAGCGAAGGAGAAGTTGAAGTTATTGTCCTTGTTGTTGTAGAGGGTAGAAGTGTAGGCAGAGTTATACACAGGTCTATTAGCCTGAATGAGAGCTGTGCAGGTGAAGAGTCCGCTGCTCTGGTCGTACTTCGTCACCGTGATGTTGAAGTTGCAGTTGATGCGCTCATTCTGCTGAAACTGATACTGAGTCCACTGCTTGTCGTTGATAAACTGCTCCAGCGTTTCCTTCAGGTTGTCGAAGACGCTGGCGTCAGTGCCTTGAATCTGGTTGTGGTTGATGGTAACCTTCGCCAGCAGCTCCTGAGCATTGGAACTGATGGCGACAAGCAGAACAAGTATTATGGATAACAGTTTACGCATAAACACGATTTTTATTAAACGAGATAGTTTTATTTCAAACGCAAGTTTTAGCGTTAGTAATATTAAACGCAAGTAACACGAGTGACGCAAGTTTTTGAAAACTTGTGCAACTATTATCTCTTTTAGCGAGAAAGGAACTTGTGTAACTTGTGTTTTAATTTTAACATATCAACTTGCGTTTTTAATATAGCCCTACTTTTTGTGTTTAGTTTCCAGATAATCAATGATATCCTTCGCAACCTCCGTCTTCGGCTTCTTCTCGAAGTCTATCTGCTCTTCGCGGCTGATGATTGATATCTGATTATCGTTATAGCCGAAGGTAGTGCCTTCGTTGCGAGTGGAGTTGAGCACGATGAAGTCCAGGTTCTTCTTCTCCAGCTTCTTCTTCGCGTTCGTCTCCTCGTCGTTTGTCTCGAGGGCGAATCCGACGAGCTTCTGCTTGTCCGTCTTCATCTTTCCGAGCGCTGCGGCAATGTCGGGATTTGCCGTAAGCTCAATGGTCATGTCGCCCTTATCCTCACGCTTTATCTTCTCGTCAGCCCGAGAGACAGGACGATAGTCAGCAACGGCAGCACATAGTATGGCGGCATCCATCTCAGGGAAAGCCTTTGTGGCAGCGTTGTACATCTCCTGCGCCGACTCCACGTCAATGCGATTTATTGAAGGTGAACATTTCAACGAAACAGGACCAGCGATGAGCGTCACCTTATGTCCGCGGGCAGCACATTCCTCAGCCAGAGCGAAGCCCATCTTGCCAGAAGAGTAGTTGCCTATGAAGCGAACAGGGTCAATCTTCTCGTATGTAGGACCGGCGGTGATGAGTATCGACTTTGACTCTGACTCTAACACTGACTTTTCAATGAAGTACGCCTTCAACGCCGCAACGATCTCCTCCGGTTCAGCCATTCTGCCCTTTCCTTCAAGACCAGAGGCAAGGAACCCTGTGCCAGCATCTATGAAGTGGTTGCCGTAGCTCTGTAGCGTCTCGATGTTCTTCTGGTTTGCCGGATGCTTGAACATATCCAGATCCATGGCAGGAGCAATGAATACAGGAGCCTTCATCGACATATAGGTCGTGATGAGCATGTTGTCTGCCACGCCATTAGCCATCTTGCCCAGCGTAGAGGCAGTGCAAGGAGCAATGACCATAGCGTCAGCCCACAAGCCCAGGTCCACGTGCGAATGCCAAGAGCCGTCTCTGCGGTCGAAGAACTCGCTGACAACAGGTTTGTGAGTGAGAGTGGAGAGCGTCAGCGGAGTGATAAATTCCTTACCCGCAGGCGTAATGACCACCTGCACCTCCGCTCCTTCCTTTATCAGTAGGCGGATAAGCAGGCAAGCCTTATACGCAGCTATTGAGCCGGTGATGCCGAGAACGATATGCTTGTTTTTTAATGATTCCATAAGAAATCGTTATAAAAATCTAAATGTTACATGCTAAACTTGAGTAATACATTTTGAGCGGCGAGATGAGGGGACGTAAGTAGGAAGGTCGCTGGGGCTGCGACCTTCCTGCTATTGCCGCGAATGTTTTTTCTGTTTAAATACTTGTAGGGCGAGGATTTCCGAGCCGTTTCGGTCGCTTAAAACCTGAATCGCGGCTCAGTAAACTTCGCCCTACATATTGGGCTATGAGCAGGTTTGCCTTTTAGGCTGCCCTTGTCAAAAGAGGGGCTAATCATTCAGCAGCATTGGCATGAGGAGCATGAGCACGTCCTGACCCTCTGGCTGCTCTGATGGCAGTACGAGGCAAGGGCGGCTTGGGTCTCCTATGCAGAGAGTGATGTCGTCGAAGTTGAGGTTAGAGAGAACCGCCTGGAGGGCAGAGCCCTTGAAGCCGATGGAAACCTTGTTGCCCACGTAGCCGCAAGGCACATGCTCGATGGCCTTTGTAGAGAACTCAAGATCCTCAGACTTGATGGTTATTCTGTTGTCAGCCACGTCCAGACGAACAAGCTGACTGCTGTCGCTTGCGAAAGGCAGCACACGCTTCAGGGCACCGAGGAGCGACTTCTTGTCAACAGCCACGAGGTAAGGATTGTCCTGAGGGATAACGGAGTTGTAGTTAGGATAGCGACCCTCGATGAGTCGGCAGTTGAGCACGCCGCCGTCGAAGGTGAACACGGCGTTCTTTCCGTCAAACTGTATGGTCACCTCTGTTTCGTCCTTGCCGAGGCTGTTCTTCAGGAGCAAAGCAGGCTTCTTAGGCAGGATGAAAGAGACAGGGTTAGCAGTCTGTATGCTGTGAATCTGGTTGCGCACCAGCTTATGACCATCGCTTGCCACGACCACAGCCTTGTCAGCCGTGAGGTCGAAGTAAACGCCGTTCATCACGAGGCGGAGCTGGTCGTCGCCAGTAGCGAATATGGTGCGCTCAAGATTCTCTGAAAGCACCTGTGAAGGCATTGTCACCAGAGTGAGGTTGTTCTCGTCAAGCACCTGAGGCTGAGGATAAGCGAAAGGATCGTCGGCAATGAAGTCGCAAGAACCGTTAGCGTATTCCAGAGAAACGGCGCGGGTGTCGTTATCCACCACGATATCTACCGGCTGGGCAGCAAGGTCTTTTACCGCGTTCATGATGAGTTGCGCGTTGATGGCGAACATCTCGCTCGAATCACTCTCGATGATAGGCATTGTTGTGGTCATGGTGTTCTCGCTGTCAGAAGCAGTGATTCTCAAGGCCGTCTCGCTTGCCTGGAAGAGGAAGCAGTTAAGGATGTTTGAGCTGTTCTTGTTGCCAGCTCCGAGGGTTTTTGAAAGAGCACTCAGACGATTGTTCAGAGTGTCGCTGGAAAGTTTTATTCTCATTTCTTTGTTACGTAATTTTTGTATTTTGCGGACAAAGTTAGTTAAATAAATTGAAACAGCAAAGAAAAAACAAAATTTATTATATAATGTGTAACTTTTTCTCATTTTCGTTCCTTTTTCCGAAAAAAAAACTTAACTTTGCAGAGATTTTTAGAGTAGGGTGGATTGTGTCCGTCCCTTCTCGCCAGATAATGTTGAATAATAAAAACAATTAAAAAGATATGGAATTAACAGGAAAAATCATTGCTGCGCTTGACAGACGCTCAGGCACAAGTGCAAGAACAGGTAACACATGGGCTTCACAGGAGTTCGTCATTGAAGTACCAGGTGCTAACGAACAATACCCACGCCGCTGCGTGTTCACTGTCTTCGGTGAGGACAGACTGGCAAACATGAATATCCAGGTAGGCGAGCAGCTCACAGTAAGCTTCGACATCGATGCTCACGAATACAACGGACGCTGGTTCAACGACATCCGCGCATGGAAGGTTGACCGCTACATCCCAGGAGCACAGCCACAGCAGCCAGTAGCACCACAGCAGCCAGCCTTCGTTCAGCCACAGGCACAGCCACAGGTACAGCCTCAGAACGTAGATCCATTCGCCGCTCCAGCCTCTCAGCCATCATTGTCTCAGGACATCGCTGTCAGCGACGGCACATCAGGCGACGATCTCCCATTCTAAATTGTAAATCCGTAAATCCGTAAATTACTACTGTGAACATACTTGAACTTTCTGAACAAGAAATAGGCAGACGCGAGAGTCTGCAAGAGTTGCGCAACATGGGCATCGAGCCATACCCAGCTGCCGAATATCCAGTAACAGCATGGAGCGATGATATCCGTGAGCAGTTCGTTGACCTTCCAGTCATCGGTCAGGACGAAGAAGGCAATGACATCTGCGAGACACCATCGCCAGAGAACTCACGCTGCGTGAGCATCGCTGGTCGTATGATGGGACGTCGTATCATGGGTAAGGCAGGCTTCGCCGAGCTCCAGGACTCAAAAGGCCGTATTCAGGTCTATGTAAAGCGCGACGATATCTGCCCAGAAGGCAACACAGACCTTTATAATAAGGTATTCAAGAAACTCCTCGACATCGGAGACTTCATCGGCGTGAAGGGCTTCGTCTTCCGTACAAAGACAGGAGAGATTTCCGTACATGCACAGGAACTCACACTCCTCTCAAAGTCGCTCAAGCCACTGCCAATCGTAAAGACCGATGCCGACGGAAAGGTATATGACAAGTTCGACGATCCAGAACTTCGCTACCGTCAGCGCTATGTTGACCTCGTAGTGAACGAAGGCGTAAAGGAAACCTTCCTCAAGCGCGCCACAATCGTTCGCACCATGCGTAACATCCTCGACGGAGCAGGCTATACAGAAGTCGATACACCAATCCTCCAGAACATCGCTGGTGGAGCATCCGCACGTCCGTTCATCACCCACTTCAACGCCCTCAATCAGGATATGTATATGCGTATCGCAACAGAGCTTTACCTCAAGCGACTCATCGTCGGAGGTTTCGAAGGCGTTTACGAGATGGGCAAGAACTTCCGCAACGAAGGAATGGACCGCACCCACAACCCAGAGTTCACCTGCATGGAGCTTTACGTATCCTACAAAGACCTCAATTGGGGTATGGACTTCACGGAAAAGATGCTTGAGCAGATCTGTATCGCAGTCAATGGCAAGCCGGAAGTGGAGATCGACGGAAAGGTCATCTCCTTCAAGGCACCATTCCGCCGCCTTCCTATCCTCGATGCTATCAAGGAGAAGACAGGCTACGACCTCTACCCAATGACCGAAGACGAGATTCGCGAGTGCGCTAAGAAGCTCGGCATAGAGGTTGACGAGACAATGGGTAAGGGCAAGCTCATCGACGAGATCTTCGGCGAGACCTGCGAGGGCGACTTCATCCAGCCAACATTCATCTGCGACTATCCAGTCGAGATGTCACCGCTCACAAAGATGCACCGCTCAAAGCCGGGACTTACAGAGCGCTTCGAACTTATGGTCAATGGTAAGGAACTTGCCAATGCCTATTCAGAGCTCAACGACCCAATCGACCAGGAAGAGCGCTTCATCGAGCAGATGCGACTTGCTGACAAGGGCGACGACGAGGCAATGATCATCGACCAGGACTTCCTCCGCGCACTCCAGTACGGTATGCCACCAACCTTCGGTATCGGTATCGGTATCGACCGACTCGTCATGCTCATGACCGGTAAGTTCGCCATCGGCGAGGTAATGCTCTTCCCACAGATGAAGCCAGAGAAGAAAGCACCGAAAGACCCAGTATCCGCTTGGACAGCCATCGGCGTAAGCGCAGACCTCGTGCCAGTCCTCAACAAGTGCGGCTACTACCTCCTCTCAGACCTCAAGGAGAAGAAAGCACAGGCAGTACAGCAGCAAATCGGCGAGGTGTTCAAGAAGTATAAGCTCGATATGCAGAAGCCATCAGTTGATGAAGTAAACACATGGATCTCAAAAGTTTCTGCAACAGAGGAAACACAAGAATAATTTGAGTCCTAAACACCAGTTTGTATATTTTAAAACGCAAGTTGCTATATTTATTTTAAAACACAAGTTGCACGAGTTACACAAGTTTTCTCGCAAGAGGAAAATAAATAGTTACACAAGTTTTTGACGACAAGAAAAGACTCGTGTACCTTTTATAGACTATAAAGACTCGTGTCCCTCGTGAAACTTGTGTTTAAATAAAAAACTTGCGTTTAAAATTAGTCATCCTGTGTTTAAACAATAACCTCGCGTTATAAAACTTATGTTCGATTGTGGAAAAATAGCGATTATCGGAGGCGGAAGCTGGGCTACTGCCATCGCGAAGATTGTGGTGAAGAGCACTCACCACATCGGGTGGTATATGCGTCGCGACGACCAGATAGCAGACTTCAAGCGTCTGCATCACAACCCATCCTATCTTACGGGAGCACATTTCGACACAGACGAGATCCGCTTCTCTTCCGATCTCAACACAATATGCAGCGAGTATGACACCCTCATCTTCGTAGTCCCATCACCATACCTCAAGAACCACCTGAAGCGAGTACGTACAAAGCTCAACAAGAAGTTCATCGTCACAGCCATCAAGGGCATCATTCCCGACGATAACATCACCTGCTCCATGTATTTCAATCAGGCGTATAATGTACCCTACGAGAACCTAGCCTGCATCGGCGGACCGTCGCATGCAGAGGAAGTGGCACTTGAGCGACTCAGCTATCTCACCGTAGGCTGTGCCGACACCGACAAGGCAGAAGCACTCTCCGACGTACTTGCCAATGAGTTCATAAAGACCAAGACCTCCAACGATGTCGAAGGCATAGAGTATGCCGCTGTGCTGAAGAATGTCTATGCCATAGCCGCCGGAATATGCAACGGCATGAAGTATGGCGACAATTTCCAGGCAGTCCTAATCTCCAACGCCGTACAGGAGATGAGCCGCTTCTTGCAGACCATCAATCCTATGGAGCGTGACGTCACAGACAGTGTCTATATGGGCGACCTGCTCGTTACCGGCTACAGCAATTTCTCCCGTAACCGCACCTTCGGAATGATGATAGGCAAGGGCTACAGTGTCAAGTCCGCACAGATAGAGATGGAGATGGTGGCAGAAGGATTCTATGGTGCAAAGTGCATGAAGGACATCAATCGCTATGTCCACGTAAACATGCCAATCCTCGATGCCGTGTATAACATACTCTACGAGAAGATCTCACCACGCATAGAGATAAAGCTGCTGACCGACAGTTTCAGATAATGACCATATAAAAAAAAAAGGCGAAGATTTCTGTATCTTCGCTTTTTTTTCTTAGGATTGCAACTCGTTTCCCTAAGGTTTACGACTCGTCTCCCTAAGGTTTACGACCCGTTTCCCTAAGGCTTTTGCCGTCCTTTCGGTTTACGAAATCTGAAGAACCATTGTTGCGGTTCGGAAATGCATGAAGGTTCGAAACCCGCATGAATTTCAAATTAGCCTACACCCCCTACACCAGCCTTGTAACACCTTAATTATTAGGTCATTATGAGGTGTAGGCAAGGGTGTAGGCTGGTGTAGGCTAAATTTGCCGCCTACATCGCCATAAAAATCTAGTATTCAGACATTTACAGCGAAAAGGTGTAGGGTGTAGGCTATCTTATAAACTTGCCGCAGAACCAATTCTTGCCTATTTACCTAAAGCGATTCCACAAACTCAGCCTCCAAAATGGTGCGATACGATGTCAAAAAATGAGTCAAAGGACTGTTCTATAACTTATGTTAGAAACTAAAGTAACTGCTCCGTGGGAAAAAAAGTCGGAAATGTTTGGCTGTTAAGGAAATATTGATTAATTTTGCAGCCAAGATGTTAAAACAAAGGTTTATGGAAACACAAACATTAAATATTCTCAAACAAAAGGCTTCAGAAACATTGCCTGCAGGCAGTAAGATGTGGTTATATGGTTCGAGGGCGAGAAAAGATGCTCGCAAAGACTCGGACTGGGATGTACTTATCTTATTGGATAAGCCTGCCTTGGACTCAAATGATTTTGATAATATTGGATATCCTTTTGTTCTTTTAGGTTGGGAAATAGGTGCTGATATAAACCCACAATTATACACTATCAACGATTGGAACAAGCATAGCATTACCCCATATTACTCCAATGTTGAACACGATAAACAGGTCATATATGAGTCTTAATGAACAACAGAGACAAGATTTGGTGAGGCTTTATTGGAACAAAGCACTTACGACTTGGGAGGAATTTGAAGTCTGCGAAAAAGCAGAACGCTGGAACATGGCTGCAAATAGGATGTACTATGCTTTGTATCATGCTGTTTGTGCATTGATGGTTCAAGATGGCCATCCTGCTCCAAGACATAAAGGTTCGAAACAGATACTTGGTGAGCGATATATCGTGACCGGAAAGATGCCGTCAGAATACGGACGACTATATGCCCAATTAGCTACGTTAAGAGAGCGTGCTGACTATGATATAATATTTAATGCTGATAAGGATATGGTATCTGCATTTAAGCCTAAGGCGAAAGAACTCATGAATTTTATCGGAGAAGCACTTCTTTAAAATGAGTCAAAGGACAATAACCTAACTCACAACTCTGCCTCCAATTCTCTCATTTTCTGAGGGCGTCATTTCAACTGTGTCAAACGCGCCAACAATACTTCCTTCAACTCCCGAATGGCACATTCCTCTGTTGTCTCATACATTTCCATGAAACCTCCGGTAAATGCCCAGCATCCATTGTAGGGTTCAAAGGCTCTTTGAATGAGCAGCACCTTTGGCTCCTCTTCTTTTGTTATGGCAACAATATCTGCCGTTACAGCAGGTCGTGGATATTTGTAAGTGTATGACATACTTTATTTTCTTGTTCTACTGAATGGACTCAAATCGAACAACAGTTGCTTAATCTGATCCTGAGAAATTTTACCTTCAAGCATTTGTAGCAACTCTTCTTGACGAGGTTGTCCCATTGTGAGACGATATAGCGAGAGGACTTTAATGAGTCTGCTGTATCTTGATTCGTCTTCACTCATTGGGTACATCGGAACAATTCGTTCAATCTTCTCGGTTTTAATACCATTGAAGTGTTCATCGTTCAATGGCAAGTACCAGAATGGTACCATTTCAGGATTATCACCTTTCAACTCGGTTGAAGCCTTGCTAAACATATCTTCCCACTTGAATGTTTCAGAATATAGTTTAGCGATATTCCTTCTCACAGAGAGACATTTGTATCGGTTGATGCGTCCTTCGCGCTGTTCCATGTTCTGAGGATTGGATGGCAGATTCCAATGAATCATCTTGCGACAATACCAGTGGAAGTCAAGACCTTCCTGACCAACAGATGTTGAAGCCAAAACGAAGGGACGGAAAGG
>JAZRYU010000106.1:0-4645 GCA_045600885.1 Prevotella sp. | reverse complement strand
GGAGAACGGATTAACCGAAAAGAAGCTAACTGCATCAAGAACGGTTACGAAAGTCGCCAAAACGCTTGGTGATTAACATAGAATGCGCCATGGGGCGTCGTTTCCAATTCGACCGTTTGGGGACAACATGTATATCATTGCCATTTTTATTCCGTACACTCGTTCACGAGATAAGCGATGCTGACGTATGGCACACCACTGTTTGAAGAGAGGCCAATCTCGCACGTACGACTATTAGAATAACCCACTGCGATGCCTGCCTTCTGTACCTGTGAAGGGAGTTTGCGGAGAGCATACTTGTTGAGCTCTGGATGAGTGAAGCCTCGGTCGCCGGCAAATGCACAGCAGCCAACACCTTCTGGCACAAGAACCTTCTCCGTTGTACAGAGCTGGGCAAGGTTGATGATGGTCTGTGCAAGTCCCATCTCGCGAGTAGAGCAAGTGATGTGGATAGCCACTGGCTGGTTCTTTGGCTTGAACGTAAGGCGTTCGCGGAGGAATGTATGGATGAACTCTGCTGGTTCGTAGAGCTGCATAGACTTTATCTTCTTGCGCATGCGGTGGAGACAAGGACTCTGGTCGCAGAGCACAGGATAGCGTCCGTTCTCAGAAGCCTTGATGAGAGCCTCTTCAAGTTCCTTCGTCTTGCGGTCAGCAATGTCCGGCATACCCTTGCTTTCCCAGATAGTACCGCAGCAGAGGTTGTCCATATTCTCAGGATAGATCACCTCATAGCCAGCTTTTTCGAGAAGCTGAGTCATCTCTGTTACGAGCGGCTGCTTGTAAGGAGAATCCTTCTGCTGTCCCATAGCTTGGTTGATACAAGAAGGGAAATAAACGACCTTTAACTTCGACTCAGACTTTGACTCAGACTTTGGACTGCCGTAAACAGCCTTTGGCATAGCTGGTGTCCAGAGTGGAATGCCTGTCTTATGGAGAGTAGCGCATACGCCACTCATGAGCGATGTGCCGAGAATGGTATGGCCGAAGTTGGCAAGAGAGAGGATTGGACGAAGACCGTTCTTCACACCGTGCATGTGCTTAGCGGCAAAGTCGGCAACCTTATAGCCAGTGCTGCCCTTAGGGAAGTCTTCCTCTTCACGAATCTTATGAGTAAGGTCTGCAACATTGATGCCCATCGGACAAGAAGTAGAGCAGAGACCATCGCCGGCACAAGTCTCGTTGCCAGGATATTTGAACTGCTTCTTCAGGAGGTTGTAACGTTCTGCTGCGCCATTTGCATCGCCCTTGTTTATGAGGTCCTTCAGTCGAGTGAGTTCACGCTGGATAACGATACGCTGACGAGAGCTGAGAGTGAAGCCGCATGATACGCAGTTTACTTCACAGAATCCACACTCAATACAACGGTTCACCTTGATGAGTGCCTCTTCCTCTTCGTCGAGCTTTTCGCCACGGAGCACGCGAGCCATCATGTCGTTGAACATCAGTGGCAGTGGCTTGAAGTTCTTGAGATAGCAGCGAGGGTCGTCGTTGATGATAACGCCTGGATTGAGCAAGCGCTTAGGATCGAAGATGTCCTTAATCTTGCGCATTACGGCGTAAGCATCCTCACCCCATTCGTGACAAACGAAAGGAGCCATGTTGCGACCAGTACCGTGCTCAGCCTTGAGAGAACCGTCGTACTTGTCAACAACGAGTTTCTTAACGTCCTCCATAAGAGCTTCGTAGCGAGCAACTTCCGCATCATTGTCGAAGCGCTGGTTTACGATGAAGTGGTAGTTGCCTTCGAATGCGTGACCATAGATGCAAGCGTCGTCATAACCGTGACGAGCGATGAGTTCCTGAAGTTCACAAGTTGCGTCAGGAAGGTCCTTTATCTGGAATGCGATATCCTCGATAAGACAAGTTGTGCCTGGTTCACGAGTACCACCTACCGATGGGAAGATACCCGAACGGATTGCCCAGAACTTGCTGTAGATAGCAGGGTCCTCTGTGAACTCTACAGGTACGTATGTATCAAACTCCTCAAGAGCTGCGCATACATCCTTGAGCTGCTTGTCGAGGTCTTCGCGAGTGAATGCCATGGTCTCTGTGAGAACGGCAGTGAGTCCTTCGGCAGCCTTCGCACCACTCTCTGTCTTCACGCGGAGATAGTTGGCATCGTCAACGGAAGAAAGCGATTTCCAGTCGAGAAGTTCGGCACTCTGCACAGGCATTGGCTTAAGCTTAACGACTGCCTGACAAGCCTCACGGAGCGACTTGAAGTAGAGCATGGCAGTAGCCTTGTAAGGATAGTCCTTGAGAGTCTTCATGGTAACGCTGCTGAGGAAAGCGAGAGTACCTTCAGAACCGACCATCGTATGTGCCATAATCTCAAACGGATCGTCGTAAGCAACGAGCGGACGGAGGTTGAGACCTGTCACATTCTTGATGGCATACTTATGTGCGATGCGCTCAGAGAGTTCCTTGTTTGCACGAACCTCGTCGCGAAGGTCTTCAATCGCCTTGAGCATTGGCGCATGAGACTTACGGAAAGCTGCGCGACTGTTTTCATCGCCTGTGTCAAGAACGGTTCCATCGGCGAGTACGATGCGAGCAGAGAGCATCATCTTGTCGGAGTTTGCATGTGTACCGCAGTTCATACCAGAGGCGTTGTTCATCACGATACCGCCAATCATAGCGCTCTTGATACTTGCTGGGTCTGGTCCCATCTTGCGCTTGTAAGGAGCGAGAATGTCGTTCACGCGCTGACCGATAACACCCGGCTGAAGCGTAATCTCCTCACCGTCCTTTGCGATAGAATAATCCTCCCAGTTCTTACCGGCTACGATAAGAACAGAGTCGCTGATGCTCTGACCGGAAAGACTGGTACCGGCAGCACGGAAGGTTACGGGAACTTCAAGGAAACTTGCAATGTTGAGCAACTGTGATATCTCCTTCTCGCCATCACTGCGAATGACAATTTGAGGTATCATGCGATAGAAACCAGCGTCTGTACCCCAAGCAAGGCGACGCAACTCGTCAGTGTATATACGCTCCTCAGGAAGAATCTTGCGCACTTCGCTGAGGAATGTCTCGTACTTTTTCAGATTATTGTTTTCCATGAATGTATAGGGTTTAAAGGGTTTTTCTTGTGAGTTAAGTTACATAAATGCCTCAATTCTTTTATTCAAGGAAGTTCTTATCTTCGATGATATTTCCTTTGGCATCGGTGATGCGCCAGTGGGTGATGTTGCGTTGCTCGCTTGATATGCTGACACCACATTTTGTCACTTTTCGACCATCTGCTTCGTAAGGTATAGCATATCCCTTATCGTCGATCTGCGCCAAAGCATTCTCTACGGAGTCATCAACCTTCAGTTCAAGCACGAAGATGTCTGTCTTGGTCTTGATAACCACATCGGCACGACCGTGGTTGCTCTTTACTTCGGTATCGACAGTTGAATTTAGCATGGAAAATGCCATGTAGAGAAGTAGCTGATAGAACGATTCGCGACTTTCCTTGTCTTCCCATTCTTCTTTGGTTATGACGTCGTATGGTATCTTGGCAATGTAAGAACGAAGTGCGGTGAGAGCATCAGATAGATTGCTCTTGTATATGGCTCTTGTCATAGCTGCTACTACACTGTTGTTGTCTGCTACCGTACGCTTCAGGATGATTGGCATCAAACAGTCAATGAGTCCTTTCCTTACTTCATTGTTAGGAATCTTTAGCGTATATTCCTGAACCCAAGAATCGTAGGATGCTATGGTAAGATAACCACTCTGATACAGTAGTGGCATTGGGGTGTCTGCATTCTCACATGGAATACTGAACTCGTTCTCACTCACTTCCACGCCATCATAATTTAATGCGGTGGTTATTGGGAAGCGAGAAAGGAACTCCAGTAACGAATTTGATGTTGCGGAATCAAACCAATAAGAATTAGTTGTTTTCTTGTCTAATGCCTTCAACAGACTGAAAGGTGCATACACATTCTTGCTTTTTGGCGAAAAATGATAACCATCATAGTTCTTCTTCAATATTGCGTATGCTTCATCGATACTAACGTTAAGGGCATCCGAATATTCCTCGATGCATGGACGGAGAGTTGTATCTAACTCTTCTTGAGTAATGCCGCAGATACCAGAGTATTCATCATCAAAAGATATTTGATTCAGATTGTTCAGTTCTGAGAAAATGCTGAGTTGTGAGAATTTGGTAACACCTGTGATGAAAACAAATCGAAGATATTCACCTTCGTCTTTAAGCACTTGATAGAACTCACGAAGCAATGAACGCATAGCGTCAAGTTGTTCAGTTTTACCAAGCAGTCTCATGATTGGCGAATCATATTCATCAAGGATGATAACCGCCTTTTCGCCTGTCTGTTCGTAGGCACGGTGTATCAAACCACTAAAGCGAGCACCAGGAGTCTTCTCTGCTTCATTTCCGCCAAAGTCTTTTTCGTATTTAGAAATAAGCAACTCTAGTTTGCTTTTTGCATCTGGAATACTACAATCCTTCAGACCGCTAAGGATAAAGTGAAGGACAGGATAAGTCTTCCACTCCTTCTCCAGAGCCATCACCTTCAGTCCATCGAACAGTTCCTTCTGCCCTTTGAAATAAGCCTTGAAGGTATTGCAAAGCAGAGACTTGCCGAATCGGCGAGGACGGGCCAGAAAGACATATCTGTACTTGTTG
>JAZRYU010000105.1:0-10140 GCA_045600885.1 Prevotella sp. | reverse complement strand
ATCCCACTCATATTCCACCGTATAAGGATAATCCATCACAGGCGGTGTGACATAGTTGTGCATAACGTCAGAGGCCAGATGCTCCGAATATTGTGAAGAACTGACATCACTGCGCTTAAGCTTCGTTGCCACCTTTCCCTGATCATTATATATCTTGCCTGAAAAAGACGTCAGTTTCTCGAACCTGCTTGTAGGACAGCTCCATGCAGCATGACTTTCCCCTTTCTTGTTCAGGATAGTGACAACCAGATGATGATGCATTGTCAAAGCCTTCTGCGACTGCGCCGTGACCGTCAGCTGATAGTCGCGAACCACAGAATACGCATCTCGCTTCAGAGAGTCAGGAATGTCTGCCGAAGTCCACGCCTGTTGAGCATGAGCACAGACAGCTGACGACAAAGTGAAAAGAGAAAGGTGAAAAATGAAAAGTGAGAGGTGAAGAGTGAAAAGTTTCTTTTTCATTGTTTTTTCAGGGAAACCATCATTGAATTGATTTTCAGGAGATTGTTCCAATACTCCTGCAACTTACCGTAATCGTCAGAAGGAATGAATGTATTCTCAACATCACTTACGTATTTCGTAACCAAGATATTGCCGTTCATCTCAAACGAAATGGAAGTAGAAAGATAACCCTCCATAACAATCTGCTGGTTCTGTGGCATAGATTCCAATGCATAGCCTTCCGGAATACGGAGGTATGTAGTTATCTTGGTTGACTGAAGGATAGGGAACTCTATAGGGAGCAATCGCTCGGACTTCGTAAAATGATTTGTCTTCTCATCAGGGAAAATGAGAGGATTAATATAAATCTTACCGCCATCAGAAACAACATCCTTTGAGAACTGAATCCTTTCTTCTGCCTGTCTGCCCGTTCCGTCCACATTCTTCGTCACGAACTTATTCAGCTTACACTCCAGAGCCTTCTCCTTCGAGTCAATCATCGAGAGACTGTCCTCATGCTCGTGATATGCATCCTTATACAGTAGCGCATTCTCACCATAGTGCTTATAGATGCGCTGGCCAGTCACATTACCTTCCGGGGCAATGAAGGCATCTATTCGCGCCTCGCTGATATTGCCGCCAATGACACTCAAGTCATAGATTTCACCACGAGTAGGCTGTGAAGCCATGTTCGTAGGCAAAGTAGGTTCATAAAGCACACCTTCTGCAAGCATATTTATCGGCAGTACGTTAACGTCACCATAATCAGCAGAACAATCAGCAAAGAGAAGCGAGCCGCTATCGTCTGCAAGCGCCACTACAAAGGTGTTCAACTTATCGATACTTGCGTATGTCAGCGGCAGTCTTCCATTGCTTCTTGCTCTCATCAATAGCGGAGTGCACTTTATTCCAGCATCGCGCAACATGGCCATAAAGATAAAGTTGAGATCGGCATTAGAGCCTTTCCCCTCTTTGACAGCCTTAAGAGGATTGTCGCTGACAAGGGCGTATGTCTTATCCCACTTCAGTTTGCTTTTCAGCAGGGCAAATATCATGGAAGCCTTCACACTGGCAGGCTTGCCTTCAATACCAAGCGCAGCCATTTCCTGTGCAAATGGATTCTTTATCTTCAGATGCTTATTATAGTCGCCTTCCTCCTTCAGGAACTCACGCACATCATTCCATGTCTGGCTGTAGTTTTGGAAAATACCAAGCTCAATGCTGTTTACGCTAATAAGTTCAAAATCCACTCGCTGCATATAGTCTGCCTTGCAGAAGATATAGTCTTCGCCCTTGAAAGGACGCAGATTCTCAGCCTCTACAACGTATTTCTTTGCATCAATGTGAGCATTAATAGAAGGGAGAGTAATTGAAGCAGGCCTTGACTCACCCTTAATAATCTTATAGCCACGATCCTCAATATGATAGTTGTACCAGTCAGGTATCGTAGCACTGTAGTAACTGTATCTCACTGGCTCGTTCTTCTGCAGATACCATGTTGGAAGTTCAGTGCAGCGAGCACTTGAGATCATGTAGCTGTATTCTATGATTGTACCAACCTTGACATCCGGAACTGTAAACTTCAGGCGCATGTAGTCATCATTCACCTTCTCCTTGAACACATACTTGCCCGGCATACTTGTCTTCACCACCTTGCCATTGACAAGATTGTAAGCCGCAGCATTCACTGATTCTACCCTATCATTATCTTTATTGGCATTCTTTACACTGCTGCGATAGGTTATTGCCTTATTGGCATACTCCTTACCCTCTTCGGTCAGGATATGTATGCGAGTCTTTACGTAGGTATCAAGAGAAAAACGAACCGCATCAGCAGAAAACTGTGTTTCGCCTATCTCATAAATAAACACAGCATCTACAGTAGTATCAGCAGCCTCTACAGGAGTCTGGAAGTCGGCTTCCGTAATCTTCGGGAACTTCTTCTGGCCAAAAGCCATTACGTTCATTGCCATCAGCATTATGACAAGAATAAAAAACTTTCTTTGCATGTTATTATATAGGTATTATAAGTTGTTTTATAAAATTTTGCGGCAAAATTACGAAATTAATGGCTTATAGCCAAGAAAACAGCCAGAATAAAGCAAAAATCCATTTGTTTTGTGCTCAAAATATAAAATTTTGGTAACTTTGCACAGAATTCGGTCCCCCACAAACCAAAAACCAAAAACTAAAAACCGAAATAATGAAACGACTCTTTATCTTAGCCATAGCCAATATCTTGTGTCTGTTTGCTGTTGGACAGACTAAACTGGAACATCGTGCTAACAGCACAGCAAGGATTATCGCCAACGGTAAGCCCATGCTTATGATCGGAGGCGAACTGGGCAATTCCTCTGCATCTACGCCAGAGGATGTAAAGCGCACATTCGCTCATCTTCACAAGATGGGACTCAACACCGTTCTTGCTCCTGTCTCATGGGAACTGATCGAACCAGAAGAGGGAAAGTTTGACATGACCACGCTCGACACCATCCTTGCCGAAGCTCGGCGCAACGAACTGAAGGTCGTACTGCTTTGGTTCGGCGCTTGGAAGAACTCCATGAGCTGCTATGCTCCGGAATGGTTCAAGCGTGATGTGAAGCGCTTCCCTCGTGCTCATGCACTGGAAGGCAAACCCGTAGAGGAAGCCTCTTCACTCAGCAAGAATGTACTTGAGGCTGACAAGCGTGCCTTCTGCAAGATTATGGAGCATCTGCGCGACCATGACTTCAACGAACAGACGGTCATCATGGTACAGGTGGAAAACGAAATAGGCATGATCGATGTGCCTCGCGACTATTCTGCCGATGCCACAAAGCTCTACCAGAGCGCCGTTCCGCAGCAGCTCACCAACTATCTGAAGAAGAATCAGAAGTCGCTCCATCCTTACCTGAAGGAAAAACTCCAGCCACAGTTCCTGAAGCATTCGCTTCAGGCAGAAACTTCCAAGAGCCAGGGAGCTTCCTGGCAACAACTCTTCGGCGACGACATCTACACCGAAGAAATCTTCCAGACATGGACCTACGCCACTTACGTTGAGCAGATAGCCAAGGCTGGACGCGCTATCTACGATTTGCCGATGTACGTAAACGTCGCCCTCAACAGCCGCGACCGCAAGCCTGGTCAATATCCTTCCGGCGGTCCTTTGGCTCATCTCATCGACATTTGGCATTGCGGAGCACCATCCATCGACGTGCTCGGAGTTGACATCTACGACAAAGGCATAAAGTCATGGCTCTCCAAGTATCATCTGCCTGACAACCCGCTCTTCGTCCCTGAGATACGACTGGAAGACAAGGATGCCATGTATGCCCTCTACGCCTTTGGCCATCATGGAGCCATGGGCTTCTGCCCGTTCAGCATAGAAGATTATCCCCTATATGCTGACAATAAGGGGAATGACATGAGCGGTATGGACCTCTCACAGGACGACCAGCTCAACGCCTTCACAAGCCAAGGTCAAGGTCGCCAAAGCCCCCTAGTAGCGTCCTATCAGCTCCTTCGTCAGGCAGAGCCATTGATCATAGAGAGACAGGGCACAGCAGACATGGATGCTGTCCTTCTCGACAACGAGGAGCGCGAGGCAGAAATCGTCACCCCTGACGGCATTCGCCTCACCATCAAGCACAGCTATTCGCTCGGTTGGGAACCAGGCGCAAAAGATGCCCAGTGGCCTGAGGCAGCGTGCATCATCCTTCGTCTCGGCAAGGAAGACTACCTCGCCATAGGCAGCGGAGTCGTCATCACATACACCGACGCCAAAAGCTCACCATCAGGTACAGCAGCTTCCCAAGCTGCGCCCTCCACATGGAAGAGCGGCGACACGCGCATCGGACTTGCAAAGTGCGAATCAGTGACCATCACCGACGGCAAGATGCAGATAAAGCGTCATCTCAATGGCGACCAGACACATCAGGGGCGCCATGTCCGCATACCTGTCGGACAGTTTGACATTCAGCACTTCAAACTATATAAATATTAAAGCACCTAAATACCTGCTGCCCCCAAACGGTCGAATTGGAAACGATGCCCCATGGCATCGTTAAACCGCCGCAAAACAGATCCGCGTATTGAAGAAGCCATGGGGCTTCTTCTCCAACATAACCGCCGCAATAAACCGCCGCAAAAGCAAGTAAAACCCCAAAAACCAAAAACTATATGAAAAACCTTCTCCTCCCTCTTGCCATACTAAGCTTAAGTCTTAGCATGAACGCTCAGACAATCAAGAGTCAGACAGTAGAAAATGGTGGCACTGGTGAGTACCCTGCAGTTGTTGTTGCTGATGCCACTCTGCCTACCCACACGGTCTATCGCCCTAAGGACATCAAGGCTACCGTAGAGAAACAGGGTAAGTTGCCTGTCATCGTCTATGCCAACGGTGCATGCTTCAACAACAATGTAGAGATGCGTCTGCTGCTCAACGAGGTTGCTTCTCATGGCTATATCGCCATCGCCATAGGTCCTTACGACGAGGAGAGCACCGTAGAACAGTGGAAGAAGGTGCTTTTTGGCAATTATCCGAAGGGCAAGAACATCATCCTCGCTACGGGCGAAAGCTACCCAGAGCCTACTGCTGAGCAGAAGGAAGAAGCGCGTCGTGCACAGGAAGCAGCTCGTGCCGCTGCACAAAAGAATGCGAAGAAAAAGAGCAAGACTCAAGAGCCAGCTCCTTTCCGCACATATCCAAAGCAGCTTCTTGAAGCCATCGACTGGATAACCGACCAGAACGCAAACCCTAAGTCGGAATATTATCACATGATAGACCTCGACAAGGTTGCTGCCATGGGACAGTCGTGCGGTGGAGCACAAGTGCTTGCCGTAGCCCACGACCCTCGCATCAAGACATGCGTGATGCTGAACACTGGTATCGGTGATATGGAGATGGCAGGTGCTAGTCAGGAGAGTCTGAAGAATGTACACACGCCTATGTTCTACATGATTGGTGGTCCCACTGACATCGCCCACATGAATGCAAACATGGACTTCGAGCATCTGGAGAATGTGCCTGTAGTAATGTTCAACTCTCACGACGGCCACAACGGCACTTACTACGAGAAGAACGGTGGTGCATACGCCATCGTCGCTACTCGTTGGCTCGACTGGCAACTTAAGGGCATGGCATACAAGAGCGCCATCTTCATGGACGATGACTACGCCAAGAGCCTGTTCCCAACCTGGACATTCCAGCGAAAGAATTTCTAAGCCTAAGAACCGTGTATTTTAAATAAGTTATGCTTAAGAAAACAATCTATATCCTTATTGTTGCAGCACTGAGCGTCTCTCTGCTTGCAGCATTCGTAACAAAACAGTTCGGCGTTGATTTGGGTGCAATGAATTGGATTGCCCACTGGGTATCATCGCCCATTGCTCTGCTGTTGGGCATAGTGTTCGCCCTTACTTTCGGCGCAACCTTTGAGAAGTTCACTAAGCTAATGTCCAAGAAGATGTTGCAGTATTCTGTCATCGGATTGGGCTTCGGTATGAATGTGAATCAGGCACTTGCATCGGGCAAGGAGGGTATGCTGTTTACCATCATCAGCGTATTCGGAACGCTTGCTATCGGTTGGCTGATAGGCAGGAAACTGCTGAAGGTTGACAGAGAGACAAGTTACCTAATCTCCTCTGGTACAGCCATCTGCGGTGGTTCCGCCATTGCTGCCGTAGGTCCTACGATAAAGGCAAAGGCAGAGTCGATGTCCGTAGCACTTGGAGTAGTTTTCGTTTTGAATGCCGTGGCACTCTTCATCTTCCCATACATCGGTGATGCTATCGGCATGACTATGAAGGAGTTTGGCATGTGGGCAGCCATTGCCATTCACGATACGAGTTCTGTTGTTGGAGCCGGTTCGGCATACGATGCTCTTCATCCGGAACTGATGGCGAGCGAAGGCGTGTCAGCACTTGAAGTTGCCACTACCATCAAGCTCACTCGTGCTCTTTGGATTGTGGCATTGGTGCTTGTCACTCCATTTCTTTTTCGCAGCAAAGACTCTCTCCCTTCAAGGGAGAGTCGGAGAGGGTCGCTCATTCCTCGCTTCATCATCTGGTTTGTTGTAGCAATTCTCGTAAACACCTATCTTCTGTCAAACGCAGCGCTCATTGGTGACAACGCAGCAAGCATAGGTTCTGGCATAAGTAGTGCTGTCAACCAACTTGCCAAGCATATCATCACATTGTCACTCTTCTTTATTGGTGCAGGATTGACACGAAAGACGCTCAAAGCCGTAGGCATACGCCCACTTATCCAGGGCATACTTCTTTGGATTACAATCAGCTGTGTGTCACTGGCTTATATTCTCTGGATTTAGACAATAATTAAGCAATCGATAATGGATAATTGAAAATTGATAATTATTTGGTCGCGCAGCACTTTTCACTTTTCATTTTTCACTTTCCACTTTAATAAAAAAACAAGTATGGCATTTGACAACATATTTAAGCAGCAAACCCGCTACAAGGCATTGTTCCTTTCCCTACTGCTCTGCGCAATAGGCAGTGGACTCCACAAAGGAATACTCGACAACTACGTTGCTGAGATGGCACACATGAACGAACTTGACCGCGGCATCATGGAGTTCTTCCGTGAGGTGCCAGGGCTCTTGCTCATCCTCATCCTTGCCATCTTCTATCGCTCATCGGCAGAGAAGATGTACAAGCTTTCCATGGTGTTCATGGCAGCAGGAATGGTCATGCAGTCGCTCATCGACCCAGTCAAGGCACTCGTCATCCTCGCCATCTTCATCTATTCTACAGGCGAACACATACAGATAGGTATGCGTAATACCTTGACGCTGGAATACTCGCAGCAAGGACGCGGCGGAGTAGCGCTTGGATGGCAGAACTCCATGATGCAGATAGGCAACCTCATAGGCTACATTGCCGTAATAGGAGCCTTCGCATGGGTGGCAACAAACACATTAGGGATAGAGTCTCATGATCTCTTCCAACCCACATTCATGGTTGCAGCAGTGTTCTCGCTCATTGCCATGTTCGTGTCGTTCCAGCTGAGGGGCAACAGTAACCAGAAGAAGACGAACCGCTTCTATTTCCGCAAGAAGTTCACCAAATACTACATGCTGGAGATGTTCTACGGAGCACGCAAGCAGGTATTCTTCACCTTCGGTCCTTACGTACTCATACTTTTCTACAAAGCCGATGCAGGACTCATCAGTATGCTCTTTGCCATCTCTGCCATTGCCTGTTTCGTGCTTTCACCATGGGTAGGCAAACTCATTGACCGCATAGGCTACAAGACCGTGATGATAGCCGACACGCTGTTGCTCGTCATCGTCTGCGGACTTTACGGCTTTGCCCATCATCTTTTCTCTATGGAAGTGGCATTCATCGTTTGTTGCGTCAACTACATCCTCGACTCAGTCATTTCCCTTGCACCAATGGCATCGAATGTCTATGTGCAGGACATCAGCGACAATCAGGAAGAGATGCGTGCCACAATCTCCACAGGCATCAGCGTCAATCACCTTATTACCATCTTCATCGCCCTCCTCGGTGGATGGGTATGGAACGTACTCGGCATCGAGACCCTCTTCATCGTCTCAGCCATTCTCGGACTTTGCAACAGCGCTTACGCAGCAACGATTAAGGTGGCAAACAGATCAAAAGCATAAACTCCTCTGACAGGCAAGACTCCTACTCAATGGAGAGCGGCATCTTAGTGTTTTGAATAATCGCATTAAAAAGTAAGAGCTTGTAAAATAATGCATTTTACAAGTGCAAAATTAGCGTTTTCGGGCAAAACACACAAACTTAATCAGCAAACGCGCACATTAAATCAGCGAACGGTAAATTCAGTTAAACACATAAGCGATTTGTTTTTATTGTGTCAAATCGTATATAATTCTCAAATAAATTTGGCATTTTGCTCACTTATTCGTACCTTTGCAGCGAGAAACGCGTTCATAATCATGAAACCCTTAAAAATACTGAATACTGTATGAAAAGAATTACTCTCATGTTCCTGATGATGCTGGGCATCTCTGCGTTGGAAATTCAGGCGCAGACGCTGCCTTATCAGGATGCATCGTTGTCGCCTTCACAAAGAGCCAATGACCTATTGCACCGACTCACACTCGACGAGAAAGTCGGCTTGATGATGGATCAGTCGCAGCCAGTTGCCCGCCTTGGCATAAAGCCTTATCAGTGGTGGAACGAGGCACTGCATGGCGTAGCTCGTAATGGTGTGGCTACGATGTTCCCTCAAGCCATCGGCTTGGCTGCCACTTTCGATGATGCGCTTGTGCAGCAGTGCTTCGACATTGCCAGTACTGAGGCACGCGTGAAGAACCGTTTGGCACGTGAGGAGAGTGGTAATAACATCAGACGCTATCAAGGCTTGACCTTCTGGACACCGAATGTCAACATCTTCCGTGATCCGCGTTGGGGTCGTGGTCAGGAGACATACGGAGAGGATCCATATCTCACCAGCCGCATGGGTGTAGCCGTAGTGAAAGGCCTTCAAGGTCCTGACGGCAACAAGACACATGCCTGCGCAAAGCACTACGCCGTGCATAGTGGCCCTGAGTGGAACCGCCATGTGTTCAATGCAGAGAATGTGGAGCCACGCGACCTATGGGAAACATATCTGCCTGCCTTCAAGGCGCTGGTCACTGAGGCGCATGTGAAGGAAGTTATGTGTGCCTACAACCGCTATGAGGACGAACCATGCTGCGGCAGTTCACGCCTGTTGACACAGATTCTCCGCAACGAATGGGGTTTCGACGGATTAGTGACGAGCGACTGCTGGGCAATAAACGATTTCTATACCCCTGGCCATCATTTCACAGAGCCAGATGCCAAGCATGCAGATGCAAAGGCTGTGTGGAGCGGTACTGACCTGGAATGCGGTGGCTCTTATGCAGAACTACCTGATGCAGTCAAAGAAGGCTTGATTACTGAGGATCGTATCGACCAGTCGGTGTTCCGTCTGCTGAAGGCTCGTTTCGAACTTGGCGAGATGGACGACAAGACGCCTTACGACACTATCCCTGCTTCGGTCATTGCCTGTGCCGACCATAAGGCGAAGAGCCTTCAAGCTGCCCGTGAGGGTATCGTGCTCCTGAAGAACGATGCGTCGGGCAAGAAAGGTCCTCTGCTGCCTCTGAACAGTCGCCAGAAGATTGCCGTAGTAGGTCCTAATGCGGACAATGCAGTGATGCTCTGGGGCAACTACAACGGTACGCCAGATTCAACGATTTCCATCCTTGACGGCATCCAGAAGTATGTGAAGCCAGGCAAGCTCATCTATTCCGAGGGTTGCGGCTTGGCTCAGGCGACAAGCTATTCAAGCTGGATGAACATGGGTATGTCAGAGGCAGAGAATGGTTGGGTTGCCCGCTATTACAATACCACCGACTTCAGTGGTCCTGTAGCAGCTTACGGTCGTTATACAACAGCACTGCAGCTCTATACAACAGGCGGTACGGCGTTCAGGGCCGGTGTGAACATTCAGGACTTTTCTGCCATTTACAAGACGACGCTCACCCCAAGAAAGAGCAGCAAGGTGGAGTTTGGCATCGCAGCTGCCTGCCAGAAGATCCAGCTCCTCGTCAATGGCGAGGTCGTATTTGAGGCAGAAGGCCGATTGGGTCAATATGGTGGCAACAGAAAACCTGTCTATGTGCTCGATGTCCAGGCAGGCAAGAGCTATGACCTTGAACTGCGCTATGTGGGCGGCAAGGA
>JAZRYU010000104.1:0-82759 GCA_045600885.1 Prevotella sp. | reverse complement strand
GATGTAAGTCTTGCTTTGCCATTTATTTTAGTACCTTTTTGAAGATTAGCAATGAATTAGAAACGGAAGTGTGCGAATGCGCGGTTAGCCTCAGCCATACGGTGCATATCTTCCTTACGCTTGTAAGCACCACCCTGGTTGTTGAAAGCGTCCATGATTTCAGCTGCGAGCTTGTCAGCCATAGACTTGCCTGAACGCTTGCGAGCATAACCGATCATGTTCTTCATAGAGATACTTTCCTTACGAGAAGCACGGATTTCTGTAGGAACCTGGAAAGTAGCACCACCGATACGACGGCTCTTTACCTCTACCTGAGGAGTGATGTTCTGAAGACCCTGCTTCCAGATTTCGAGAGCAGACTTCTCAACGTTCTGCATCTTCTCCTTTACGATTTCAAGTGCCTTGTAGAAGATTTCGTAAGAAGTGTTCTTCTTACCATCGTACATAAGGTGGTTCACAAACTTAGAGACCTTCTGGTCATTGAAGACTGGATCTGGAAGAACCACGCGCTTCTTTGGTTTAGCTTTTCTCATTTTATTATTTTTGTTTTGCTTTTGTCGGCTTTGGAGGGACAAGAGAACTGTCCACAAATGCCATTGTTATGATTAAAAATTGCTAAAGGTTGTCGTTTCGACTGTCTTCAGCAGCTCGCCAGCTGCTTACTCAACCATCTCAGTATCTTTTCCTTAGCAAAACAGAGTTTCATTTGTTTGATTTTGAGATTTGATGATTTGACGATTGATATTGCCGAAAGACAAAATTTACACAATCATCAAATCATCCAATCATCAAATGGCTATTACTTCTTAGCCTTTGGTCGCTTAGCACCATACTTGGAACGGCGCTGAGTACGGTTAGCAACACCTGCAGTATCAAGAGTACCGCGAACGATGTGGTAACGTACACCTGGGAGGTCCTTTACACGTCCACCACGAACGAGCACGATAGAGTGCTCCTGAAGGTTGTGACCTTCTCCTGGGATGTAAGAGTTAACCTCTTTCTGGTTTGTTAAACGAACACGAGCTACCTTACGCATAGCTGAGTTAGGCTTTTTAGGAGTGGTAGTGTACACACGTACGCAAACACCGCGACGCTGTGGACATGAATCGAGAGCAGGTGACTTGCTCTTGTCTACCAATGCCTTACGACCTTTTCTTACCAATTGTGAAATTGTAGGCATAGTTGTACTTTTTTATTATTTTTATTTTTATTTTATTTTTTCTTGAGATATGCAGTATAGCCGCTATGATTTCCTCTTTTTACACATTATTATATATATACCAATCATGGATTATATGCCAATTTTCAAAAGAGCACATAGCTATCCTGAGCTCAAAACGCTCATAATAGGCTATTTCGGGCTGCAAAATTACGACTTTTATTTCATTTATAATGTATAAACCGCCAACTTTTTTCTTTCTGCTTGAATATTTAACATAATTTAACATCCTATATCAACAAATATCAAGATATTGCGTCCTAATTTTTCACGGCTTTTGCAGATATTACTGATTTTTAGCACTTTCCAAACACCGATTCGCAATCACAGAACGAAACTTACTACAGCCTAAACATATCAAAAAATAAGGTATGAGGAGGAAAATTAGAACAATTATATTCTTATTTTGTACAAAATATAACTAATTTTGCACCCAGAAACCAACTAATTTAAAAAGAAATGAAAAGATTGTTTTTCGCTGCAATCCTTGCAGTTACAGCTATGACTTCTTGGGCAGGCGGGCTGCTCACAAACACAAATCAGAACGTAACATTCCTCCGCAACCCAGCTCAGGATGGTGCCATCAACATCAACGGCGTTTACTCTAACCCTGCTGGTGTAGCGTTCCTCGGCGACGGCCTTCACCTCGGCCTCAACGTGCAGTCGGCATTCCAGTCACGCATCATTGACACAACAAACCCTCTCTTCGCCCTTGGCTACAAGAACAACGGTGCCACAATGAAGACTTTTGAGGGTAAGGCATCAGCACCAGTAATCCCTTCTCTTCAGGCTGCCTATAACACAGGCAAGTGGTCTTTCCAGTTTAACTTCGCCATTCACGGTGGAGGCGGTAAGTGTACTTTCGACAACGGTATCGGATCGTTTGAAGGTGCAATTCCTGCTATTGCATCAATGATCAACACCAAAACAGCACCTCTTGCAGCTATGGGTGTTCCTCTTCCAACGGTAAACGGCTACGATGCAGACATCTATATGCAGGGAAAGCAGTACTACTTCGGTTTCACTCTCGGTTCGGCTTACAAGGTAACAGACAACCTCTCTGTTTACGGAGGTCTGCGTGTTCTTTATGGCAACGCCACTTATAATGCAAAACTTGAGAACATCCGACTCATGGATATAAATTCTGCCAGTTCACAAAAGGCATACTCTCTCAACGAATACTTCAATGCTACAGGCGAAGCCATCACAAACACTGCAATTGCTCTTGCAAAAGCAGGTCAGGCAGAAAAAGCACAGGCTCTTCAGGCTGCTGGTCAGCAGCTCGCAGCAGAAGCAGAGACTTACGCAATCTTCAGCGACGGCGTGAAGCTTCTTTGTGACCAGTCTGCCGTTGGTTTTGCTCCTATAATCGGTGTTGACTACAAGATTGGCAACTTCAACTTCGCTGGTAAGTATGAGTTCCGCGCAAAGATGAGCCTTGAAAATAAGTCAGACCTTCGCCAGGCTGTACTCGACAAAGCTCCAGCCATGATGGCCGACAAGCTTCAGAAGTTTGTTGATGGCGGAACTGTTCGTGAGGACAATCCTGCATCACTCGCTCTCGGCGCTCAGTGGACTGCCCTTCCAAACCTTCGCGTCAATGCAGGCTACCACCATTTCTACGACTGCGAGGCAAAGCGTTACGGCGACGAGCAGAAGAAGCTTGACGGTGGTACTAACGAATATCTCGGCGGCGTAGAATACGACATCAATGACAAGTTTACCGTCAGCGGCGGTGTACAGGTTACAAAATACGGTCTCACAGACGACTTTATGAACGATATGAGCTTCGTTGTTGACTCATGGTCATTCGGTCTCGGTGCAAAGTATCAGGTTTCTGATAAGGTTGCTATCAACGCAGCTTACTTCAAGACAAACTACTCTGACTACAAGACAGCAGCCGTTCAGGGTGTTACTAACAATTTCACACGTAAGAACGACGTGGTTGGCGTAGGCGTAGAACTGAATTTCTAACCTTATACGACAATAAATCGCAGCAACAACTAAGGAGACCGGGTGGACAAAAAAATGTCCGCCCGGCTTTTTTTTGCGTTTTTATTTTGCAATTTGCATAAAATTCATTAACTTTGCCGCCACATTATGCACCTAACGTCAATAAAACCAACGGTGAAAACAAACAAGAACTACCTACAAAATCTATGAGTGACGAAACAACTATCAACGACGACGAGATAATTGATGCTACAGAAAGCACAGAAACCGTAGAGTCTGAACAGTCTGGCACTAACGACTACAAACCCACGAGCAACCGCTTCGACGCTTCCGCCGTACACCATCTGAGCGGAATGTATCAGAGCTGGTTCCTTGACTACGCCTCTTACGTTATCCTGGAACGTGCCGTTCCGCATCTTGCCGATGGCCTTAAGCCTGTGCAACGCCGTATCATGCACTCTATGAAGCGCATGGACGACGGGCGTTTCAACAAGGTTGCCAACATCGTGGGACACACCATGCAGTTCCATCCTCACGGCGATGCCTCTATCGGAGACGCTCTCGTACAACTCGGACAGAAGGATCTGCTCGTAGAATGTCAGGGAAACTGGGGTAACATCCTCACTGGAGACCGTGCAGCAGCTCCTCGTTACATTGAGGCAAGACTGTCAAAGTTTGCCCTTGAGGTGCTTTTCAACAACAAGACCACAGAATGGAAGATGAGCTATGACGGCCGCAACGAAGAACCTATCGTTCTGCCGGCAAAGTTCCCTCTGCTTCTTGCCCAAGGTGCAGAAGGTATCGCCGTTGGCTTGTCGTCAAAGATTCTTCCGCATAACTTCAACGAACTCTGCGATGCTGCCATCGCCTATCTGAACGACGAGGAATTCCATCTCTATCCGGACTTCCCTACTGGCGGTAGCATAGACGTAGCGAAATACAACGACGGTCTCCGTGGCGGCTCCGTTAAGGTACGCGCAAAGATTGAGAAAATCGACCAGAAGACTCTTGCCATCCGAGAGATTCCTTTCGGCAAGACCTCTTCATCACTCATAGACACTATTCTCAAAGCCATAGAGAAAGGCAAGGTAAAGGCACGCAAGGTTGAAGACAACACCGCCGCTCAAGTGGAGATTCTTGTTCATCTTGCGCCAGGCATCAGCAGCGACAAGACCATCGATGCGCTCTTTGCCTTCACAGATTGTGAACTCAGCATATCGCCAAACTGCTGCGTCATTGAAGATAAGAATCCTCGCTTCATGACCGTTTCCGACGTTCTGAAGCAGAATGTTGACTTCACACTCGCCCTCCTTAAGCAGGAGCTTGAGATACGCAAGCATGAGCTTCAGGAACAGCTTCACTTCTGCTCTCTCGAAAAGATTTTCATTGAGGAGCGCATCTACAAAGATAAGGAATTTGAGGAGGCACGTAGCAATGACGAGGCATGCGAGCATATTGACCTCCGACTGACGCCATGGTATCCGAAGATGATTCGCGAGGTCACAAAAGATGACATTCTCCGTCTCCTTGAGATAAAGATGCAGCGAATCCTCCGCTTTAACTCAGACAAGGCGGAAGAGCAGATTGTCAAGCTGCAGAAGGAAATCAAGGAGATCAACAAGAAACTCAAGAATATGGTTGGAGTGACCATTGACTGGTTCACTCACCTCAAAGAAAAATACGGCGCACAGCATCCTCGCCTTACAGAAATCCGCAACTTTGACACCATTGAAGCGTCAAAGGTTGTTGAAGCAAACCAGAAACTCTACATCAACGAGAAGGACGGCTTCATCGGTACTGGACTGAAGAAGGACGAGTTTGTCTGCAACTGCTCTGACATTGACGACATCATCATCTTCTACAAGAACGGAAAGATGAAGGTGGTAAAGGTTGCTGAAAAGATCTTCGTCGGCCAGAACATCATCCATGTCCAGGTGTTCAAGAGAAATGACACACGCACCACATACAACATGGTTTACCGTGACGGTCGCGCAGGCTATTACTACATCAAGCGCTTCAACGTCACAGGTATCACTCGCGATAAAGAGTATGACCTCACTCAGGGCAAGCCAGGCACTTACATCAAGTACTTTACCGCTAACCCTAACGGCGAAGCTGAGATTATCAAGGTCACTCACGATTTCTCTCCTAAGCTGAAGAAGATTATCTTTGAGAAAGATTTCTCTGAAGTTGCCATCAAGGGCAAGACTGCCATGGGAAATATCCTCTCTAAGAACTCCATCAACCGCATCACCATGAAGTCTGTCGGTCATTCTACGCTCGGCGGTCGCAAGGTGTGGTACGACAAGGACGTAAACCGCCTCAACTACGATTCTCACGGCGATCTCCTCGGCGAGTTCCATGATCAGGACGCTATCCTCGTCATTCTGGAGAATGGTGAGTTCTACATATCGAACTTTGATGTCAACAACCACTACGAGGACAATATCCTCGTCATTGAGAAATACGATAAGGATAAGATATGGACAGCCATCGTCATAGATGCTGACCAGGACAACCGTCACTACTTGAAGCGCTTCCCACTCGATGCGTCAAAGCGTCATCAGAGTCTTATCGGCGACAATCCTGACAGCAAGCTCGTTCTCGTAACGGACGAACCTTACCCTCTTTTCCAGGTCACTTACCTCGGTCCAAACAACTATGAAGGTACTCTTGAGATTGATGCCGAGGAGTTTATCGGCGTAAAGAGCAGCAAGGCTAAGGGCAAGCGCATCACGAATTCCGACGTAGCGAAGGTTGAGCAGTTGGAATCAAAGCGAAAGCCTGAGCCTACAGCCGAAGGTCTAGAAGACGAATCAGCCACCGTTCCCGAAGCGTCCGCATCGGGCCGCAAGAACGAGAACCTTGACCCGGACGCTGACAAAAGCGAACAACAGATCATCGACGAGATGACTGGACAGACAAATCTATTCAACGAACTATTTGAAAAGCAATAAAAAATGAAAACGAATTCTGCATTCAGCCGTTGGCTCTGCATTCTGTATTCAGCATTATGCGTTCAGCATTCTGCATTTTGTCAGACCTTCGTAAAACCAACTGACAAGAACATACAGTATGTTGGTCGTATCAGTTTTGCAAATCCTGACGCACCAGCCTGGAACTACACAGGCACAACGATTCGCGTTGAGTTCACAGGCACATCGCTCAAGATGAAATGCAAGCCTGAGAGCGGCTATTTCATGGCTACCGTCAACAACGACAAAGCTTTCAAGGTTTCATTTGCCAACAAGAACGACAGCATAGCCACCATAGCTTCCGGGCTGATCTATGGTGTTCATTCTGCAGAGATTATGTACTGCATAGAAGGTCATGACAATAATCCTGAGTTCTACGGATTCATTCTCGATGAAGGCGAGCAGACAGTCACTCCTACCCTATTGCCAGAGCGCAAGATAGAGTTCATCGGCAATTCCATCACTTGTGGATATGGCGTGGAAGACCCAGATCCAAACCATCATTTTGACTACGCAGCAGAAAACCACTACCTCAGCTATGCTGCCATAACAGCACGCCGACTAGATGCTCAGCATCTCTCTGTCTCTCGCAGCGGCATCGGCATCTACCGCCATTACGGTTCGTCGGCAGAAGGTAGCGAGGTGTGTATGCCAAAGCAGTACGCCTACACACGCCTTTATAATAAGTCAGAGAAGTGGGACTTCTCTCGTTTTCAGCCAGATGTTGTCTGCATAAACCTCGGCACAAACGACACGTCACCGGATCTTGAATCTGCCGTTTCTAACTCACAGAATCACGACCCTAATGCAGCACGTCCAATGGGCTGCAAACCAGAAAAACTGAAGCCTGCCTACCGTGACTTCCTCAAGACCGTCCGCGGTCATTATCCTAACGCAAAGATAGTCCTTCTTTGCGGTTCCATGCTTCAGGGCGAAGGTCTTAAGATTATCAGTGAGACCATGGATGAGGTTGTTGCAGAAGCTAACAAAGCTGGCGACAAAGAAGTCTATCGCTTCAACTTCACTCCGCAAGACGGCTCTCGCGGCTATGGTGCCGACTGGCATCCAAGCATCGCCCAGCAGCAGTTCATGGCTGACGAGTTCACTCCTTACCTTCAGGAACTGATGGGATGGTAGCCCCAAGCTACTTCCCATCCCTTCTCACAGGGAGCGTCAGCTTATCTGACCAAGTGATACACGCCGCCAGGCAGAGCCTTCACTATTCCCTCCATCTCAAGGTCGAAGAGCAGGGATGAGAGTTCGGGAATACTTATGCCCGACTGCACGGAAAGGCTGTTTATCTGAAGGTCGTTATTTACTTTCAGCACGTCCACAACTTTCAGACCTTCTGCAGAGAGGTTCGGAAACAGACTCGGCTGTATGCCCTGACTGCGAGCTTTAGACAGCTTCTGGTCAGTATTCCATCCCATAGCCTCCACAAAGTTCTGAGCATCTGTGAAGATATGCGCCTTGTTTCGTGCTATCAACCTGTTGCAGCCCTCAGAAGCCTCATCGCCTATTCTGCCAGGAACTGCGAATATCTCCCTGTTATATTCATTTGCTATGCGCGCTGTTGAGAGACTACCGCCTCTGTTGGCACTCTCCACAACCAATGTTGCATCTGCCATACCCGCCACGATACGGTTGCGGCGCAAGAAGTTCACACGGTCCATCTTCGTCTTCTGAAAGAATTCCGTCAGCAGACCGCCCTTTCCGAGCATCTCCTTAGCCGTGTTACGGTGTGCGGCAGGATAGAGCGTGTCCAAACCGTGAGCAAGAACGCCCACCGTTTGCAGTCCGCATTCCATTGCTGTTCGATGTGCAGCCACATCTATGCCGTAAGCAAGACCGCTAACGACAAGCACATCCGGACATATTTCGCTCATTTCTCTCACAAACCTTTCCGTCACGTCCCTGCCATACTGCGTACAGCGCCTTGTACCTACCACGCTAACCACTCGCAGTTTGTTCAGGTCCGCATTGCCCATATAGAATAACGCCAGCGGAGCATCATCGCAGTTCATCAGTCGCTGCGGATAATCATCACTGCCAATGGTCAGACAGCGTATATTATGCTTTGCCGCAAACGCCATTTCCTCCTCAGCACGCTTCAGAGCCTCATCGGCATCATTCTGAAAGACAGCCACCATGTTCATGCTGCATTCCGGCATCACCTCCCTTATGTCTTTCCGATGGTCAAACAAAGTCTTCGCCGAACCTGCATATTCCAGCAGCATCTTCATTTCTGCTACGCGGAAGAATCCCAGACGAGAGAGGGCTAACTGATATAATGATTCCATAATTTGAACAAGTAGATTAATTCAGTGGATCTTTCTTAGACAGTCTTCCGTTTTCCATGCAGACACATTCCACCTTGCTTTCGTGGCAAAGCTTCATGTCGCTCTTGCGGTAGAGATGGTGCGTGAAGACATATTTTATTCCCACGCGCTCAAGATTCATGCACGATACAATGATGTCGTCCGGGCGCAATGGCATCCTGAACTTCATCTCCATTCTTGCTACTACCACGTCCAGTCCCTGATCGTGCAATGCGGCAAAAGTTATGTTCCTTGACTTGAGATACAAGTGACGAGTATGCTCCGTATAGTGCTGATAGTTAGCATTATTCACTATGCCCTGTATGTCGCATTCATAGTCGCGAACCATTATTTCCGTTGTGAAAGTATATTCCATGACGTTTCTTTTTCTTTGAGTAATAATCAATATTCCCTGCCTTTCAGGTATTCATAGCCTATTCGGCAGTAGAGGCACTTCTTCTTGTCACAATATTCCTTCTTAAGCTGAATGAGCGCCTGCGAATCTCCTGCCGTTGAAACCTCCAGCCCACACTCTTTCCATGTTCGGGTGATGACATTATTCTCCGTGCCGAGTTGTTCAAGGAAGCTGAATGCCTTGTCCTGCAGGTTCTCCTTACCCATCTGCTTTCCGTAGGCGAACAGCATTGGGACAACGGTGTTTATTATCAGGATATTCAGCGATGACGTTGACAGATGCTTGTCTGACGTATTGAGGAGTGTCTGCACATCCTTCACCGTCTCGCATTCCACGAGCCTCGACAACTCTGTCCTATGCTCATAATATGCCTTTGCCAACTGCAATATACGTACATGCGGGAAGTTTGCAGGGCGCATTCGCATATACTTCCACATCTTCGGATTCATCTGCTGCAGCGCAAATTTATGCTTCATATACTGATATTCCCGCTCTAGCTTCTGCTGTTTCTCCTCATCCTTTATACGCTCTATCAAACCTGCCTGACCAAGGAATATTGCTTCTATCTGGAAGAGGTCATCGCGATGGTGAGCCACCTTATCTAGTGGAATAAGCGAAGCCCATTCCTCAAAAGCGTCACCGTTTACGCCGAAGCCGTAGTTACGAGCCATCGTTATGAAGCATGCTGCTTCCCATGAGCCACTGCTTCTCTTCACGCGTTCCTGGATTGCCTGCGTCTTCTGCTCCAGGCGTTCTGTCTGCAGCTTAGTGAGCCAACTGTGCATCATCAGTTTCGTAAGGTTCGGGATTATCCTGTAGCACGGCGGATAGCGTTCCGTCTCTATGAGTTCCTTGAAGTTTCGCCGAATCCTCTCCGGCACTTGCAGCTCCATCTGCTTGACGTATCTGCCCGACTGCATCTGCACCTCACGGTCATTTACGCCCACGATGTGCAGAACAACATTGTTGTACGCTTCGTCCCTGTCGTGACCATGCAGATACCAGTCGCTCGCCCGGTCATGTATTTCCACATTGCCAGCCCACAAATCGCCGCTTATCTTCACCTTCGCATTGAAGAAATCGGGACCTTGGTCGTAGTTATGCAAACCCACATCAATCACTTCCACCGGCTCTCCGTCGGTGGTTCTCAGTTCTTCAATCGGGAAGAGACGATGCTTCCACGTGTAATGAAGTAGTTGCTCCATAAGTGTTTCCATAGGCAAGCTTTTTAGTTTTTCAGGGTCCGCTTACCTTAAAACGGACAAAGGTACACTTTTCTCCTATACTACAGAAACTTTTCTCCTATTTTCTTCTCTTATATCGTCATTTTTCTCTCTTTTGTCAATCTTAATACATTACCAACCTAATCGGTGTGAGATCACCTCACTCCCATATCCTTGCGCGACTCATCATTGATAAGGCGGCTTGCCTCATGGCTGTCGAATGGAGTTGGAGCGATGACAAACTCTGGCACATTGAACGAAAGGAAGCGATCGCGGTAAAAGCGACGCGGATTCTGCTGCGGCAACATAAATGCCTTGCTGATATTACCCTTGTCGTCAATATGGCAGAAATAAGGACGGGTATAGAGTCCGTCGTCACGACGAGAACTGAACACAAGCCAGCGCGAGTTTGTGCTCCAATTATGGAAAGACTCTGTGTCCTTAGAGTTCACCTCATTCATTGGTCGGCTCTCTCCAGAAGCGAGGTCAAGGAGATGGAGGTCTGCCTCATGATGCCAGATGCTGAACTGTCCGTAGTTGGAGAGTGTGTAGCAGAGGAAACGACCATCATAAGAAGGACGAGGGAAAGATACTGACTTACCCTGAGCCACAGCGTCAATTACGGTCTCTATGCTGTCGCCAAAAGTACCTGTCGCAGGATCAAAGTCTATGCGACAGAGATTATAGCGGATGGAATCAAGTTGCTGATAATCGTTCTCTAAAGGAAGAGCACGGGCAGAGCAGAAATATAAGGAACGACCGTCAGCCGAGAAAACCGGATAGGTCTCATAGATAGAGTCTTGCTTGACAAGCGGCGAAAGTAGCAGTTCGTTCTTCTCTACGTCATATACCTGAAGGTCGGAAGCAGCATCAAACACCTCTACGCGATTATGACCGGCACTATGGAAGAGCTGGTTCGTAGAGTTTGTGGAATAGGCTACGTAGCGTCCTGAAGGATGCCAGTAAGGATAGACGCACAGACCGAGCGTCTTATCGGTACTTGTATTGTAGGCTGTGAGAGCACTGCCATTATGGCGAAGCAGCGTAGCACCGTGACTGCCACGGATGTGAAGACTCATATCGGCAGGATTTCCGCGATTGAAGCTGTGGCAGTTTACGCAACCTTCAAACTGCGTATTCTCTATCAGCGGACGCTCATCAAAAGAGGACAGGTCGCGCTCATAGATGCCCATCTTGCTCCACACCTCGTAGCCCGGTTCTATAAGTCGGTAGCAGAGACCGTAGTCTATGCTGTCAGGACTTACGTGTATAGGGAAAGACTTGTAGGTATGCCAACCGTCATCGTACTTGGCAGAAACTGTTACAGAAAGGGACTCGCCACGGTTCTGAGAGAGCAGACTATGCCAGTCGTCAATACTGAAATCAACGGTTTCTTCGCCCTGACCATGAAGACTGTTACCCTGTTTGTCCGTGATCGTGGCATCAACAAGCAATGCCTTCTCATCAGCCATATTGAAGCAGAGAGGAGCTATGTTTACGGGTATGGTAACTTCAGTATAGTCAGGATATATCTTAGGCTGGCTGTTCTCTTGCTTAGCATTGGTAACGGTCTCAGCCGTACATGCTGAGAGCAAAATGCAGAACATAGCAGAATGCAAAATACAGAATGCAGAATGCAGAATATGGTATGCTGAATGCTTTTTCATTTTTCACTTTTCACTTTTCACTCTTCACTTCTTCATGCCTCCCGTCAGCTGATAGTATGCCATCAGATATTCGTAGGCAATGCGATTCTCCTTATTCCTCTTGCCGAGAGCCTGTAGCATCTCTGGTGTAACATGATCGCTGAAATAGAAGTCCTCATCGTACTTTGACTTGCGTAAGCGACCGTATTCAAGATGATCGTTTATTGCCTTTTCGTCGCCAAGAAGCTTCATTGTCTCGTCAGCCCATTCGCTGTAGAAGAGAGTTTTCTGAAGAGCCAGGAGATATTTGCGAGCCACCTCGTAGTCGCCGTTAATCAGGTTTGTCTGTGCCAATCGCTTGTAGCAGCGTGCACTCTTCTGAAAGTCGAGAATGGCCTCTTGTGCCTCAAAGACAGTTCTCTGCGTTACGTTTATCATACCAAGCTGATAGAACGCCTCTGCTGTAGGCATAGGACTTACGGCATCGCGGTCAACATCCGGCAGAAGTCCCAAAAGACCGTTCTGACTATATTCAAACACATGTTCGGCAAGCATACCGTGCATGGCGAGGGCAAGGTTCTGAACTGTCACTCCTATCTGGTTGTTAGGCTGTTCCTTTTCTACGGTTTCAAGAATGCGGTTCCATTGCTGGTGGCATGCCATGAAGTCGTACTTCATAGTCTTTTCCGCCTTGAAGTTACAGAGATTCCACACAAGGCTGCCCATGCAGACAGCTACCAGGACAGTCGCCAAAATCGGAACCGTCTTCGTATTTTTCTGCGCATTCTTGGCACTTGTTGGGTTTGCGAAATTGCAGAAATAACGGAGAGCGAGCACAACAACGAAAACCGAAAGAGTTGCTGCCCAGAGCAGAGAAGGTATTTCTGTAGGGTAACGATGGTAGTGTACGCCTGTCCATAGTCTATTGGCTGGCACAGGGAGAATGTTTGCCAGTACAAGAACAAATACGGCAAGCAAGGCGAACAGCCCGTAATACCAATACCACGCTTTATTCTTAAGGCTTGGTGCCTGCAGCAGGCAGAGGAGCACACATACAGGTTCTGCTATCCAATAGAGCACTGGAACAGCAATAATAAGCACGATGCGCTTCATCCAGCCGTCAGCCAGCTTGCTGCAGCCCCATGAAGCAAAAAGTGTCAGTAATACAGCCCATACTCCACCCAGCAAGGCATTCTCGTCAAGCATGAACACCCATAGCAGGAAAGACGGAATGAAACTCAGGGCATATAGTCTGCCAAAGTTGACAAGACGAGCCGTCAGGAGCTGCACCGCGGTGAGTAGGACTGCTATGATAAAAGCTCCCATCCAGGCATAAAGGAAGAACTGAGTGCAGAAGCGACCGAGCAAGTCGGCAACACCACCCGGCAGCTTGACAATATCCCAAACATAAGCGCTGTCAAAAAGGAACATCTGAAACTGCTCCTGATAGTGAAGATGATGCGGATAAGCAAGACCCCAGAAGAGAAGGGTGGCGAGGAAGAAGAAGCCTCCCAGCCCCCGAGAGAGAGAGAAGCCCCCCAGCCCCCGAAGGGGGAGTTTTTTATGTGACTTGTCGCTTATATTTGATGATGTATTGTTTAGCATGTTTTTTATATCTATTTGGATAAACCTTTATGAGGGATAAAATCAATTAAAAGTTCCCCCTTTGGGGGCTAGGGGGCTCTTATTCAAACACCCTACTGAACTCCTCAACACTCGTGTTGACCGGCTCAACCATGAATTCCGGGCGGTTGTAGCTCTTCAGGAGCCAAGTGTTTTGTTCTGGGTCTTCCTGTGGAAGGAGGAATGCTTTGGTAGCCTTTCCGTCCTTGAAATAAGAGAAGTATATGCGGCTGTAAGTGTTGTCTTCGCGGCGACTGGCAATCATTATCCAATGACCGTTGCTTGACCATGTAGGATAACTGTCTGATTCTGTCTTGCTGTTGGCAAGTGAAAGATCAAGGTGCTGCTCCTTGCCTAATGCTGTGCTCAGGCTGTCGCTCAATGCTACGCAGACAGCATCGGCATCGCGATGACGACTGTGGAAACAGCCATACTGTCCCTCTGCAAAAAGCAAGTATCTGCCGTCTGGACTTATGCGAGGCAATGTGGCACTCTTGTTCTGAGACGCTGCGTCATAGACAAGCTCCTCCTCGCCAAACTCCTGTGTTTGCAGATTAAACGAGCGGCGGTAGATATTATACTGCAGATAAGTGTATGTAGAGCGTATATCCTTGTCTTTCAATTCCTCTGGAAGCGGAAGAGTGCGACAATAGTACAGATATTTTCCGTCTGGCGACCATGAAGGATACACCTCAAGGGTCTCTTCTGTCTCGCAGATATTTGTAACGGAGTCTTTTTCTACATCATAAAGAATCAAGTCGCTCGTAAGGTCATAGACTTCTATCTTATTGAGGTCAGCAGTATGGAAAGCCTGACGGGTCTGATTAGCCGAGAACGCAACAAGCTTAGCCGTTGGATGCCATGAAGGATAAGCACCGCCGAAAGCACTCATTTCGCGCTTCAGATTGATTCTTGACACCTTGCCGTCATTGACAATGACAGTACCACCATTAGACAGACGCACATGGAAGAGCATATTGTCGGTCTTGTAGTTCTGGTAACTATGGCAATTGATACACTGCCCCTTTTCCCTGTCGTTACAGGTTATCTCGTTATTGAAAACCTGAGTTTCCTCAAATGTGGTAACATTGCGCTGAGCGATCTCCATGTAGCTCCAGGCAACGTAAGTAGGGTCTATCAGACGGTATGAAACATATTCATCTATAGGCTCTTCGACAACATTTATATTGAAAGACTTAAACGAAAGCCATTCATCGTTCTTTTTCCCCCAGACTTCCACCTTAATGCTCTTGCCTTTTGACGCATCGAGAATATCGTGCCATTCGTCTTCAGGAATCTGCACTTTTACGCCGTCGCCGTAGGTCTGCTGCTTACCGTTAGGAGTAGTAAATCTTGCCACACACTCATTGTACTCCTTTGCTGGAAGCATAAAGTTCAATGGCGCAATGTTGCAAGGAACGGTAACATCGCAATAGTCAGGATAGATGGCAGGCAGCGTCTTGCTTTCCTTGCTTGCGGAAGGAATATCAGGATGAGACTGGCACGAAGTGAATATCAGTGCTGCAACAGCAAAGAGCTGTATATATATGTGAAGATATCTTTTCATCGTTAATAAATCATTATATTACTTTGGTTGCGAAGATGTTATAATACCAATAAGTGTCACCAAATTCCGTATTCATTCTTTCCTTTATCTCTTCCTTGCTTATGCCACTCTTAAAATGGTTCTCCAGAGATTCCCAGAATTTCTTGTAGCGGTCATAGATATCTTTTGATACCGGTAACTTAAGTTTCTTTTCTTCCGGTGCTTTATCCGTAAACAAGATAAAGGCTTCCTGCGCATGCAAAGGGAATTCTTCGCCTATATGCAGTTTGAGATACTGACGCAACATCTCCCAGAATTGGCGGGAGTCGCAACGCATCATTGCATAGAATAATGCCTGTTCTGATGCCACCTTACTATCGCCCTGATTCCAGAAGCAGATGCTGTTAGTGATGTAACTGTAACTGTTTTCTATGCCAGACAATTCGTCGGGATAGGATTTTGACAACTCGCGTACATTCCTGGAAACGGGAGCAGGCTGCCAATCGCGGTAGAAAGGGTGGCCATGGAGCATAGTCTTATAGCGCTCCACCAGATTCGTCTCGCCGTTTGCAAAGGCATTACGGATCATCATCTTGAGGTAAATTGGCGAGAAACCGGATTGTTCTGCACACTCAAAATTCAAACGGAAGCCTTCATTGTGCATTCCATAGTTGTAATAGGCTACCGGTGCACCGATTTCCAGAAAACTCACTTGCAGAGAGTCTGGGGTATTGATAGGATGGCCTTCATTGCCCAGTTTGAAGGAACGTTCAAGAAGTCCGCCATCGTTCATCAGGGCTATGTTCTTCATCATCACCATTGTAAGCGTTGGCTTCTGTACGTCGCTGTATATGTCAAGAACTTCCTTCCATTTATCGGCTTCTGCCGAGCGTACCATGCGCATCTCGTCAATATAGTTTTTGTCTTTGAACATGAAAGAATATGTAAAGACTATGCCTGCCACAGAGCATATTGCAGGGACATACCATTTTGAGAGGTACTTTGAAAGAACCGACTTATAGCACGCAACGAGCACTGTTGCTGCACCCAAGATATAGAAAGGAATGGAATGATACTCAGACTCTGACGACGGAATAGCCATACGAGGAAAACCAGCCATCTGTACATCTGCCAGTTTCATCTGAGGGTAGAGTATGGCATGCCAAAGGGCAGCGCTGGCAAATAAAAGCACAAAACCAATTATTTCGCGCCAACTTTCTTTGCTGGAAAGAATCAGGCTGAGCATAAAGAGCATGGCAAACCAACCTAATACCGGATAAAGACAGAATGCAAGCACATACCATACTGGATGCCAGCGGCGTGGTGTGCTATTGGCTGCCAACATGAGGAGCATAATGGAAAGATAACCCAATGATTGTGAGAACCAATAGCCCCTGATAGGCAAAAGATAAACCCAATAGCCCAAATCGACTATTGACGTAAGAAGGCAAGCTATTGGCAAGAGCATAAGTGCCTTACCTCCGCTCTTCAAGCGGAATGCCTTAATACCAACAAGGAATATCAGCGTCCAGATTGCAACCAGTACGCCTGCTCCAAGAAGAGGATTGTAGAATAACTGCGTCAGCCATGCTCCTGCATACTGCATCAAGCCGAATGGCCTTGACATAAGTGTGTCAAAGAAAGGTGTTCCAATAAGAAATTCTGAGCGGTCATTTGCTGTATAGAGTACATCCTGATTAGCATATAAAACGTATGCCGCAAATGCTATAAAAGCCAAAATGCTCAAATAGAGGACAGCCCCCTTGCCCCCGAAGAGGGAGTTTTTATGTGGTTTGTCGCTTATTGCTGATGGATTATTGTTTTGCATAATCTAATTATTGGTCTTTAATTATTTTTTTGTAGGAAGTGGGCTTGCTATTATCCACTTCTCTATATTTCGGGTATTGCTATCAAAGTTCATGCCAATGCGGATAATTTGCCTTCCTGTTGTATCAAAAGGCAAAATGTAATGCTTGTCTTCTATCTGCGCCAATGCCTCTTCTGCCGTTCCATCCAGTTTGAATTCCATAACATAGCAGAACTGAGGCGACTGGAGCACAAGGTCTATGCGGCCCTCGCTGGTATGGTACTCTGCTTGCACGTAGAATCCCAATAGTTTGAACAGCAGCCAAACAACATTCTGGTAGTGGTTCTCCAGATTCTTCACCAGTTCGTATGGAGTATCGGCAAAGAGAGAACGCAGACGCTTGAGGAATTGCTCTGTATTGCCCTTGCGAACATCTAGCACAAAGTTCTTTATATCGAATCCTGTTTGTCCCCTATGCACGGATGTATAGCAAGGTAATAGGAATCTTGTGAATCCTTCTTCCACCTCCTTGTTAGGAAAACCAAGAGTGTACATCTGGAACTCAGGGTCGAAGTCCTTTATCGTAAGATAGCCGCTCTGGTAAATAACAGGAATCGGGTTCGTACTGTTGGCATCAACGCTATTGAGAGTCTCCTCATCCGTCTCTACCCGTGACATCGTCTCCAGATTGTAATCGTGCATCTGGAGAAGATCAACGAGATATGTTGGTGTACCTGTCTCAAACCAGTAACTGCCATACTTCTGCTTGTTCAAGGTATTCAGCAAGCTGAAAGGATTATACACACCCTTAGCATTTTCCATAAAGTGATAACCATCGTAACGTACACGCAGCGTTTCAATGGCTTCTTCTACCGTCTGGTGCTGGCTGGCAGCCAAAACCTCAATGCTTGGACGGAAACAGCTTAGGAGTTCCTCTTCAGTAACGCCACAAATGTCATAGTAAGGCAATGACATTGAGATATCATCAAGATGGTTCAAATCGCTGAATACGCTAACTTTGCCAAACTTCGTAACACCTATCAGCATAGCAAACTTTATGAATCCGTCCATTGACTTCAAGGCGCCATAGAAGCCTTTCAGTATTGCGCGGTATTGCTCTTGCAGTTCATCGTTGCCTATAGCTTGAAGCAGCGGCTTATCATACTCATCAACGAGAATCACCACTCGATGCCCCGTCTTCTTATAGGCAGCCTCTATGACACGTTCAAAACGAATACCATGAGAATACGTCTCAAATCCTGTAGGGTACTGCATCTCCCACAACTTTAATTGAGCATCAAGCTTTCTCTCCAAAGAAAGACTATTCTCGTATTTCTCCGTATTCAGGTCAAGATGCAAGACAGGATATTCCGTCCAGTCCTTTTCCAACTGCTCGATAGCAAGACCTTCAAAGAGATCTTTCTTCCCTTGGAAATAAGCCTTTATCGTAGATATCAGCAAAGACTTGCCAAAACGACGTGGACGAGAGAGGAAATAGTATCTCCCATCATTAACGAGCTTGTAAACCATGCGTGTCTTATCCACGTAAAGATATCCATCCTTACGCAGACTTTCAAAGTCTTGTATGCCTATCGGAAGTTTCTGAACTGCATCCATAGTGGTAAAATCATTGATTTCGTGGTGCAAAGATATAGAATATATTTCTATCTACCAAATTAATTGACAAAAAACTGCATCCCTTTAATATTTATATTAAAAAAGGAACTTTATCCCAATTATTCTGCTGGCGGCAGCGTTCATTTTATCGGGAAAATTGCAAAAAATAAAACTTTTTCGAGCGAAAATCCTACATTCCTACACAACTTCGCTATAACTTACGGATAATCAGATAGTTAAGTCTATGTAGGATGGAAAATATCCTACATAATTCTACATAATCCTACACAGTCAGAATATGTAGGATTTTTATCCTACATCGTTCCTACATAAATCCTACATAGCCCGTGAACCCCGATAAACACTGGGGTTCGCTGAGATTTTATGTAGGAATGTAGGATTTTGCTTGAAAAAATCCTTAGGATGACAAGTCGTAAACCTAAGGAACTCAAAAAAATTCCTTAAGGAATAAATTTATAAAAACAAGGCTGGCTCAACGAATTGAGCCAGCCCATATTTATCAGGATAATGAAATATTATTCTTCGTAGTAGATTGCGTTAATCTGGCAGCTACCAGAAGTAAGCATGATGTCAAGGTCCTTGCCTAAACCACCGTTACCACGAGCGCAGTTCTTAGCAATTGCCTCAGTGAGAGGAAGCTCCCAGAGACCATTCGTAAACTTCACGTCTGATTCGCCATCATAGCGAGCAGACCACCAACCGTCCATAATACGACCTGCGCAGTCAGGAGTTGCGTCAGAGATATCAAAGATAAGAGTCTTGAAGCCCCAATATACATCGTCAGAGAGGTATGGAAGGAAGCCAGGGTTACCGTTGATATCAGTAAACTTACCCTCGTTGTCAGAGAAACGCATAGCAGCAGCATCCCAAGAACCTGGCTTGAAAGGAGCCTGACCTGACTCAGGAGCACCGTAAATCCAGAAACGCTCAAGCTGGTTAGTGATAACATCACAGTTTACCTTATATTCAGCAGTAAGTTCTGTACCGTCAGCGCAGAGACCTGTAAGAACTACAGTGTGCTCACCTAACTTCAACTTCTTCCAAGCGTAGTTACCGAGAAGATCCTTACCATCGATAGACCACTTAGCGTTAACAGCAGCTGAAGTAGTACAAGTAAGGACGTTACCATTCTTGCCGGAATCATCCTTGTCAAGAGTTACACTTGACTTTGCTTTGAGCTCATCCACAGAAATGTGACCGCCATTCTTGAAATCCTCCTGAACAGGATCACAAGCAGCGATTGCACAAATTGCGAAAAGAAGCATAAATATCTTTTTCATATTTTGTACTTTTTAATAATATTAATAAAGTGTCTTGTATTGTGTCTTAGGGTCAGCTAAATCCCAACCAGGGTTCTGCTCAAGGTTACCGTTCATAAGAGTAATCTGAGCCTGTGGCTTAGCCAAGAAACCGTTTGTAGCTTCGTAACGCTCTGTCCAAGAACATGTCATGTGCTCCATAGTACCCTTGTTTGCAACGTCGCCATTGTTAACAATCTTCTTGCCCTGCTGAGCCTGAAGAGCCTTTGAAGCATAACCACCCTTAACGTCCTTACCAGTCCAACGACGCATATCGTTGTAGCGGAGACCTTCGAATGCGAACTCCCAACGACGCTCGTTCTGGATAGCTTGGAGTGAGTAATCTGTCTCAGGAACGCCTGCACGATGCTGAACCTGATTCAAAGTTCCCTTATCGCCAGTGAGCTCTGAGTACATAAGGAGAACGTCAGCATAACGCATGAGGTAGAAGTCCTCGAAGTGGCTACCCTGAAGGGCGTTGTCACCAAGAGTATTTGTCCAACCTTCTGGAGCAGCTGTGTACCACCAAGAGCGGTCACCAGTCTCCTTGTCAGTTGTAACACCATTGTACTTCTTAACACCGTAACCAGAAGCCTCGCAGCAGTCCTTAACGAATTCATAGTCAATTTCCTTATTTTCAGAAACACCATCAATCAAAGAACCAAGCTTGCGGATGTCAGTGTAAGAATCGCCACCGTTACGCTCTGCTGCTGTCCAATCATCCCAGATGTTACAAGAAGGAGTACCCTGACCCCAACCCTGAGTGAATGGATATGTGAAGAAACGGTCGCCATTATGACCATTTACACGAAGAGCCCAGAAACATGAAAGGTAGTTACAGTACATACGGTCTGCTGAGTAGATACCGCCGTCGGTACCGATACCCCAACGAGATGCGTTAAGGAACTGAATCTGGAAAAGTTCCTCAGGGTTACCGTTACCCATACCTGGCATGTCGAAGCAATTATTTGGATCCATGTCGGCGATGAAAGCGTAGCCGCCTGTTCCTTCCTTGTTGCCATATTTACGCCACTTCTGCAGATCCTTCTGATCTTCATCGCTCAATTCGGCAAGAGCCAAATCGTGAGTTTCTTTCCAGACATAACTGTTAGAGTACTGCCAGAGCGAACGATAGTCTTTAAGGAGCTCGTAAGAACCACTCTTAATAATCTGATCCAAACCATCTACGACATTCTGCTTAGAAAGTGTACCAGTACAACCTTCCTGCTCAACAAGTTGAACAGCCTCAATAGAAGCATTCTTCAACTCGCCTGCCTTCTTATAGAAGCCTGCCCAGAACATGTATGCACGAGCGAGGAATGCTCTTGCTACAAGCTGGTTAGCATGACCAGACTTCTTCTCTGTTGTCATCAAATTACCTGCTGACACGAAGTCAGAGAAAATCTGTGGATAGATAACTGTCTCTGCATCAACCTGCTTCTCCATTTCAGGAGTGATTGTAGTAGAAGTGATCAATGGCACATCGCCGAAGAGCTGAGTGAGCCAGAGAGTGTAGAGACCACGCATGAAGTAAGCCTCACCAAGAAGCTGACCACGCTTAGTCTTATCACCCTTCCAATCTACGTTGTCGATAGTTTCAATCATGTTGTTAGCACGGTTGATACCACCATAGAGAAGGATGAATGGAGTCTGATACTGGTTCTCGTTCATTGTTACAAGATGATGGAGAGCCTTCACCTTGTTGTCCTGCAGACCACCAGAACCATAGCAGTTGTCAGACATAACCTCCCACCAGAGGAAGATGTTCTGCTCGTCGCAGTCGCCACCACCCATAGTGTTCATAATACTGTATGTGGCAGCATTCAATGCCTCAACGTCAGCAACCTTACCTGGGAAGGTAGCCTGAGTTGCGGATGTCACGCGTGGATCTGTATCCAGCATGTCGTCGCATGACGTAAACACTGCTGCTGAGAAAACAGCGAGTGCTGATAAAATATATTTCTTCATATTTATAATCATATATTTGTAATTGTCAATTGTCAATTATAAGTTATCAATTGTCAATTAGAACTTAATACTTGCACCAATCAGGAATGTACGTGAAGGTGGGTAGAGACCGAGGTCAATACCTGAAGCCCATGAGTCAGCACCACCTGCAGAACCAACTTCTGGATCGAGACCAGTGTAGCCTGTGAATGTGTAGAGGTTCTGGCCCTGAACGTAGAGACGGAGCTGCTGGAATGGACAAGACTTCCAAACATTCTTGAAGTCGTAACCGAGAGTTACAGTCTTAATCTTGAAGTAGTCTGCGTCTTCCATGTAGCGAGTAGATACCCAAACTGTATTAGAGTGTCCTGTACCAGTGATACGTGGGTCAGTGTTTGAAGTACCCTCACCATGCCAACGGTTCAAGATTGAAGTATCATAGTTGTGGTATGGGCTGTCTGCATATGAGCGGTAAGAACGCATAATCTGCATGCCGAATGCACCTGCACCGTTTACAGAGAAGTCAAAGCCCTTGTACTGAATACCGAGGTTGATACCGAGAGTTACGTCTGGGTTTGGATTACCAATCATGTGCTTGTCTGAGTCAGGACCGTCTGCATAGACAATCTGACCATCGCCATTAGCGTCATCCCAGATAGGGTCACCTGGCTGTGCACCGTCAAGAACAGGCTTGCCTGCAGCGCGAGCAGCCTCAATTTCAGCCTGGTTCTGCCAGATACCGCTGTAAGACATACCACGGAAGTAACCGATTGGCTTGCCTACCTCTGCACGGTAGATGTAGTCTGTACCCTGAGAGAGGACAGAAGCTGAACCGTTTATGTAACCGTTCTCGTTAGCGATACGAGTTACTTCATTCTTGTTAGTTGCTGCGTTGATGCCGATGTTGTAAGAGAAGTCCTTACCAATCTTGTCGTTCCAAGAGAGAGCAAGTTCAACACCGGTGTTCTCAACGTCACCACCATTTACGAATGCAGGGTTAGTACCCTGGATAGCGATACGTGGACCTACGATGAGCCAGTCCTTAGTAGTCTTCTTATACCAGTCAAAGTTCACGCCGAGACGGCTGCCGAGGAACTGAGCGTCGAAACCGAGGTCAATCTGCTCTGAAGTTTCCCATGTAAGGTCTGGGTTAGGAACGATGTCTGCGTATGCACCAGCGTTAGGGCTTCCTAAGAGTGAAGATTCCATTGAGTCATCAAACTTGTAACCGCTATCGCCATTACCACCTGACTGTCTGATAGTAGCGAGGTACTGGTACTTAGAGATACGGTTGTTACCGTTCTGACCCCAAGATGCACGGATCTTAAAGTAGTCCATCCAAGACTTAGTGCTCTCCATGAAGTTTTCTTCAGAAACTACCCAACCAGCAGATACTGAAGGGAACCAACCCCAACGATGACCCTTGTTGAAGACTGAAGAACCGTCGTAACGCATTGTTACTGTAGCCATATACTTCTCCTGATAGTCCCAGTTGATACGACCGAAGTAAGAAGCGAGATATTCCTCATCGTTTGGATTACCGCCAAGTGTAGCGTGTGCAAGGTCTGTGCCGAAGTTTCCGAGCCATGCTGAGTTCCAGTCCTTAAGAGTAGCCTTCTGAGCACCGTCAGAAACAGAGTTAGAACCGCTGAGGTTTGTGCTCCATGCTGTGCTCTGGAAAGACTGACCTACCATTGCGCCGAACTTGTTGTCGCCAACCTTGAAGTCGTAAGAGAGAGTGTTTTCAACAGAGAAGTTTGAGCTCATCCATGCACTCTGAGATACGCTGTAAGTAGAAACAGGGTTCTGAAGGTCAGGAAGACGTGGCATGCCGAAGTTACGGTATGCGCCTGAGCCCCAAGAGTAGTTGAACTGAGTACGCCACTTCAAGTCCTTGATAGGCTGGATAGTAACGAATGCAGTTGCGCTTGCGTTGAGGTTGCGGCTCTCTGCCATAGAGTTGAAACCACCCTTAGAGAGGTTCTCCCATGGGTTGCTGAACCAGAATACATTCCAACCTGTACCCTCGCCCTGAACTGTATAGTTTGTACCATCTTCATTGAACTGAGGAACGAGTGGGTTAGTCTGGAGAAGAGAGTGGATGTAGCTCCAGTACATACCATCCTCAGCGAGGTCGTGGCTCTTGTTGTAGCCGATAGAAATATTCTCACCGATAGTGATTGCATCGAAGTTCTTTGCCTTGAGGAGAACATGGTCGCTGTTGATACGGATAGTGTGACGGTTGTAGTAAGAAGCCTGGTCACCACCCATGATACCTTCGTTGCCAGTATATGTGTAAGACATTGCGAACTTAGAGCGGTCTGAACCACCAGTAAGAGTTACAGAGTGGTTCTGCTGCAGAGCGTTCTTGTTCTCGAAAGCACCCCACCAGTCAGTACCTTCCCAACCATTCTTCACCTTGTCAAGAATTGCATTTGGCACGTAGTACTGGAAATCAAGCTTCTGACCAGTTGTGTTGAAAGTGTATTCATCAATGATGGTCATGTACTGCTGAGCGTTGAGAAGCTGTGGACGCTTGTAAGCGTTTGACCAACCCATTGAACCATTGTAGCTGAGTTCAACCTTACCCTGCTTACCCTGCTTTGTAGTAACGAGGATGACACCGTTTGCAGCACGTGAACCGTAGATAGCAGCAGAAGCAGCATCCTTGAGGACGTCAATAGACTCAATATCGTTAGGGTTGATACCGTCGAGGTTACCACCTGCAACACCGTCGATAACGTAAAGAGGAGCTGAATCACCAATAGTACCCACACCACGGATAGCTACCTTGAAGCCCTTACCAGGCTGTGAAGAAGACTGAGTGATCTGAACACCAGGAGATGATGAAGCCATAGCCTCAAGAGCATTTGTAGTGTTGAGCTTTGCAATGTCATCACCCTTTACCTGAACAGTAGCACCAGTAACGAGCTTCTTCTTCTGAGTACCGTAACCAACAACAACAACTTCTTCAAGACCTGTGTTGTCAGCGTCAAGATTGATGACTAAGTTGTTACCAGCAATTTTCACCTGCTTAGTAACATAACCAATGTAAGACACTACGAGTGTCTGACCGTCAGCAGCATTGATAGAGAAGCCGCCTTCAAAGTCTGTAACGGTAGCATTTCTCGTACCGCTAACTGTGACAGTTGCACCGATAAGAGGTTCCTGGTCTGGACCTACTACCTTACCTTTCACTGTCTGTGCATTAAGACCTGTCCAACTGAGGGCGAGGAGCATGAAAGCTAACATGCATACCTTACCGAAGAGGGATGTCTTAATTTTCTGAGATAAATTTCCCATACGGATAAAATTTAAGGTTATTAGTAATATTGATTAAAATTAAATTTTCGAGTTTAAGGGTTTAGTTAGAGAGTTAGTTTTATCAATCCAAAATCGTTTCTCATGTTACCGTATGTACCTACTTCTTCATTGATTTTCGTAAGGAAAAAGCGCACCTATTCCTTTTGTTCAAAGCGTACTATTCCGTTGCAAAGGTAGAAATATTGATTTAGATAATAAAACAAATAGTAGAAAATTTATTAAAAAAACTTAATTTTCTTATCAAATGATATTATTTTTGCCGAAATAATCATACAGCTTTGCGCTTTTTGGCAAAAATATGCATACCCAAGAGTCACAACATTTCCTCCTTTTGGGACAAGAAAAAAGGTGCAGCCAACAGTATGGCTACACCTTTATTATATATATAATTAAGTAGGCGAATTAATAACCAGGATTCTGGAATGCCTTCTTCTCTGCCTCATCCATCTGGAGAGCGTCAAGCTGACCCTGTGGAATTGGGCGGAGGTAGTAGTGCTTCTTGTTGTCACGCTTAACCTCATTAGCCTGACGAGAGCAAGCATCACCGATGTGGTAAACACCTGCAAGCTTCTCCCAAGTCTGAGTACGAACAAGGTCGAACCAACGGTAACCTTCACCGAAGTACTCACGGAGACGCTCGTCAAGGATGTAGTCAATAGTGATCTCAGCAGGAGTAGTATCTATCATGTGCTGGCTGTAATCAAAAGCTACCTTGAGGTCTGCATAACCAGTGTTGCTTGAGAGGTAAGCGTAGTCGTTGAACTGAGTCTTCCACTTACCAGCACGAGCACGGATAGCAGCCATGAGGTTGTGTGCAGTAGCAGAAACCTTCTGACCATTGCAATTAACCATCTTACCACCAACGTTTGCACCCTTAACAGCAGCCTCTGCAGCTACGAAGTAGAGTTCAGAGAACTTAGCGATAACGAATGGACGTGGAGAAGAACCGTTAGGGTTACCAAGCTCAGTTGTTTCATTACGGTCTGTACGGTGACCGATGTGCTTCCAAACGCCAGGGTATGTCTGGCGAGAAACATCACTGATGTTAATAACGAACTCCTGGTGACCTGGGAGCTCACCAGCATTGATGTTACCATTCTTCTGGTCGTACTTCACACCTTCTGCATCGTAAGGGAGGAACTGAAGGAATACCTCGGTGTTTGCGAGTGGAACATCGTTAGCACCTACTACGTATAGATTATTGTTACCACCCTTAGCCATGTTTACGCGATACTTGTATGTGAATGTACCATCCCAACGAGAGTCATATTCAACATCAGTAAACTTCTTGAGAGCGTCTGGGATAGGAGCCATACGAGTCCAAGGACGACCAAGAGCCTGGCAAGCCTCACGGAGAACAGGGTTACCGTTTGAACCGTCAGCGAAGTCGCCGCGCATGTCACCACAGTAGTTCCACTGAGTGAACCAGCCTGCGAAGTTTTCAGGAGCACCACCGTTACCCCAACCGAGACCGCCACCATTGAACTGGTCGCTGTTTACAGTGTGGTCAGCCCAAAGGAGCCACTCTGCATTACGGTCGTTCTGCCAGAAGTTTACATCCATGTAAGTGTCCTGAAGCTTGTAGTCACCAGGTTCGTTGATAGCTGTCATTGCAATATCGTATGCCTTCTGGAAGTAAGACTGAGCCTTGCTCTTGTCACGATTAGAAGTTGCAGGATAAGTGTCGATGTTGTTAGGGTTCTCAAGCCACCAAGCGTAAGTAAGGTAAGCCTTTGCAAGGTAGAGACGTGCAGTAGTCTTTGTAACAGAACCAATCACACGCTGCTTTGCAGGGAGTTCGTTAACAGCCTTCTCGAGGTCTGGGAATACAGCCTTCTCATAAACCTCATCAACTGTGTTACGACGAGATGTACGCTGTGAGCTGGCATTTGGCTTAAGTTCACCACTACCGAGATCGAGTGGTACACCACCGAATGTCTGTGCGAGGTTGAAGTAGTAGAAGCCACGGAAGAAATATGCTTCAGCAACGAGACTTGGTTCAATACCTACAGCCTGTGCATTCTCGATAACAGAGCTTGCAGTGTTGATTTCAGTGAAAGCCTGTCCCCAGAGAGCGTCTGAACGGACAGTAGAAGAAGTCAGGTTACCAGACTGCTTTGCCTCACCGTTTACGAAAGCCTGCATATCGATATCCTTCTGGTTACCGTCAGCAGAGTGACCGTATGTGTACTCGTCAGTACCTGCCTCACAAGAAGTGTAGTAGTAAGCCTGACCATAGAGGTTACGAAGGTGTGCATAGAGAGAAGTAAGACCTCCCTTTACACCTTCCTCTGTAGTAAAGTATGTTGGGTCATATCCACTACGTGGCTGCTCATCAAGCACATCAGAACATGACGAAAGTGCTAGGGCAGAAACGAGTGCTATGCCACAATTGCGAAAAATATTCTTAGTTTTCATTGTTTTGATTTTTTTGGGGTTTTCGGTTTTTGGTTTTCGGTTTTTGGTTAATAGCTATCAACCCAAAACTAAAAACAAAAAACTAAAAACTTTTTAGAATGACAGATTAAGACCTAAGAGATAGTTGCGGGTGCAAGGAGCGTTTGTACCAACAACTGGGAGAGCATGGCCACCCATCTGTGTTGCGTGGAACTGTCCCTGGTTAGACATAGAGTTTGGCTCTGGGTCAAGACCGCTCTCGCTGTAGTAAGGAGAGTAGATGATGAATGGGTTCTGTACTGTAGCATATACACGGAGATTGCTGATACCAGCCTTCTTCATCCAGTCGCCAGAGAAGTTGTAACCGAGTGAGATAGTACGGATCTTAACGTAGCTACCGTCGAAGATACCGAGAGTAGAACCATACTTAGGGTTATCACCAGACTGGATACCACCTGGCTTTGGATACTTAGCACCCTTGTTGTCCTCTGTCCAGTAGTCAACATCTACCTGGCCACGACGACCTGTGAGCATGTTGAGGTAACCGTAAGAGCTGTAGAGTGTAGAGATGAGCTTACCACCGCACTGGAATGCACCGATTACGTTGAGGTCGAAGCCCTTGTAAGCAACGCGAGTATTGAAACCACCTGTGAAGTCTGGCTCAAGGCTGATGATCTGACGATCGTCTGGACCGATAGCCTGAAGTTCGCCCTTCTCGTTGTATCTCTTCTCGTACTTAACCTTGATCATACCTTCGTTACCACCTGGCTCAAGAGTCTGGAAGTCTGCCCAGTCTGGATCGTCAGAGTTCCAGAGACCAACCTTCTCATAGTCATAGAGCACATCAATTGGGTGACCTACGAACCAGCCGTTACCTTCGTCCTTCTCGTTGCCGTCAGCGAGTTCAACGAGCTTGTTGCGGTTGAGAGAGAGGTTCAAGCCAGCTTCCCAAGTCCAACCGTTCTTGTTGTCAAGGATGATGCCGTTGATTGTAGCCTCGAAGCCCTTGTTCTGAGTCTTACCGATGTTAGCAGTATAGCTGCCTACACCTGATGTAGATGGAAGAGAAACGTTGAGGAGGATGTCGTTAGTGTTCATTACGTAGTACTCCAATGTACCAGAGAGACGACCCTTAAAGAGAGAGAAGTCAATACCGAAGTTGTAAGTCTCTGAGTACTCCCAACCGAGTTCTGGGTTTGGAAGCTTAGAGATGTAGTAACCAGTCTCGTAAGAAGGAGTACCGAGGTCACCGAAGTTGTAAGGAGTTGTACCGAGAGTACCGAGAGTAGTGTAAGGGCTGATAGCCTGGTTAGCTGTCTGACCGTAACCTGCACGGAGCTTCAAGTTGTCAATGAAATCAAGGCTCTGCATGAATTCTTCCTTAGCAAGGTTCCAACCAAGAGAAACAGCTGGATAAGTGTGCCACTGATGACCCTTTGCAAGGCGTGAAGAAGCATCTGAACGAACTGCTGCAGAAATCATGTACTTGTTATCGTAGTTGTACATTACACGACCCATCCAAGACATAAGACCTGCCTGCCAGTAGTTCTGGTAGCTTGGGTTTACAGTAACATCCTGCTTACCAGCACCGATGTTCCAGTACTGGAAGTACTCAGGAATACCGCGGCTGCTCATGTGGTTGCTTGAATAGCGGCTCTGTTCAACAGAGTAGAGACCTACAGCGCTGATGTTGTGCTTCTCTGCGAATGTACGATCGTAAGAGAGGAGGTTCTCAACAGCGTAGTTCTTGTATTCAGTCTGCTGCATAGAAGCAGAGTTGAGCTCAGTAGCGTTAACTGTATTGATACCAGTGCCTGTGAAACCACCGATCTTGTTAGCGCGGTAGTTGAGACCGAGGTTTACGCGATACTTAAGACCTTCAACCCAAGGGCAAGCAACCTCTGCGAATACTGTGTTGTATGTACCGAGAGAGTTGTTGTGCTGGAGCCATGTCTCTTCGTTATCCTTGATGCGATCCTTTGTGATGAACCAAACGTCGTCTGAAGACATACGAGCGATACGGCCTGTTGGGTCAGCGAGGTTGTTAGGGTCAACGAGTGGAGACATCTGGAGAATACCGTACATACCGAGCTGCATACCCTGACGCTGGTTGTAAGAGTTTGTAGAAGAAAGACCGAACTTGAAGTAGTTGCCAATCTTCTGCTCAAGGTTAGCGCGGAGAGTTACACGGTCGAATGCCTGTGAAGGGATAACGCCTTCATCGTGGATGTAGCTACCACCGAAGCTGTATGTACCTGTGTTTGAACCACCAGAAACAGTGAGGTTGTGGTTGTGAGAAACACCTGTCTGATAGAAGAGATCCTGCCAGTTTGTATCGTTGCCCTCATGCTCGTCAACACCATTGCCGAACTTGCCAGCAAGCGCACGCATCTTAGAGTACTTCTCACCCTTCATCATTGGATACTGGTTGAAGAGAGTCTTCAGAGAAACGTAACCATTGTAAGTAACCTTTGCTGTGCTTGAGTATGCACCCTTGTTTGTTGTGATGAGGATGACACCGTTAGCACCACGAGAACCGTAGATGGCTGTAGCAGAAGCATCCTTCAGGATGTCGAGAGACTTGATGTCTGCAGGGTTGATGTCTGAAAGGTTGCCGAGGAATGGGATACCATCGAGCACGATGAGTGGGTCGTTAGAAGCAGAGAGTGAACGCTGACCACGGATACGGATCTGCATTTCAGCACCTGGCTGAGAGTTTGTCTGCTGCATATCAACACCAGCAACGCGGTTCTGGAGAGCCTGAGTGATGTTAGAAGAAGGGTTCTCCATAAGCTTCTCAGAGCTTACAGATGCCACAGAACCGGTAACGGCTTCCTTACGCTGAGTACCGTAACCGATAACGACTACCTCTTCGAGGCTCTTGTCGTCAGAATCAAGATAGATGACGAGATTGTTTCCTGACACTCTTACCTGCTTGGTAACGTAACCGATGTAAGTAACAACGAGTGTCTGACCGTCTGTAGCTTCAATAGTGAAGTTACCATCATAGTCTGTAACGGTAGCAATCTTAGTACCGTTAACTGTGACAGTTGCGCCGATAAGCGGTTCCTTTTCAGGACCCATGACCTTACCTTTGACTGTCTTTGCGTTAAGACCTGTCCAACTGAGAGCGAGGAGCATGAATGCTATCATGCATACCTTACCGAAGAGGGACGTCTTAATTTTCTGAGAGAAATTTCCCATACGGATAAAGTTTAAGGTTGTTAGTAATTATTGATAAAATTTTATTCTTCTTTGTTGGGTTAAGGTTTGTTAATAAAAAAGGGTCAAAATCATACCTGAACTATTTCCCATGTTACCGTATGTGACTCGCCGTTTCCTTATCGTCCCGACAGGGAAAGACGCAACTATCCTTAGCTTATTATTTGTTAAAAATCGTTGCAAAGGTATAAAGAATGTTTAATATAATGAAAGAAAATCAGCAAAAAAATGAAAAAAACCTTGTCTTTTTGCGCTTTTTTGCAAAAATAATACTAACTTTGCCGCCGAATATAACACTTATCCTCTCCAAAATACTCTGAGAAGAGTCAAAAGAGAGTGCTTAAACCAGAAAATTTTAAATAACATAACTTTTAACTAATCAATTAAAATCCTTTCACAAAAATGAGAACACTTTCTCAAAAGTGTGCTGCTTCATTTATGGGAAAAGTATGCATGTTGTCTTTCATGCTGCTTATGCTCATGGGCAGTAGTGCGCTTGCAAAGCAAGTCACTGGTAAGGTTCTGTCAGCTTCAAGCGACGAACCACTCATCGGTGCAAGTGTTATGGTTGAAGGAAAGAGTGGCGGTGCCATTACTGACTTCGACGGTAACTTTGTGATTGAAGCCAACGACGGTCAGACCCTCGTGGTTTCTTACATTGGATACATCACCCAGAAGGTGAAGGTATCAGGTAATAACCTCGTCATCCGACTCAGCGACGACTCTCAGAGTCTTGAGGATGTGGTGGTAGTAGGTTACGGTACAATGAAGAAGAAGCTCGTTACGGGTGCTACTCTTCAGGTAAAGGGTGACGACATCCAAAAGATGAACACCACAAACCCTCTCGCCGCACTTCAGGGACAGACTCCTGGTGTGAACATCGTTTCTACATCCGGTCAGCCTGGTGCAGACATGAGCGTTACTATCCGTGGTCTCGGTACCGTGGGTAACTCTCAGCCTCTCTACCTCATCGACGGTATCGGCGGCGACATCTCAACCCTCAACCCTGCCGACATCGAGCGCATCGACGTTCTCAAGGACGCTGCTTCTGCTGCCATCTATGGTGCTCAGGCTGCAAACGGTGTTGTGCTCATCACAACAAAGAGCGGTAAGGAAGGTCAGAGCCACATCACTTACGACGGTTTCGTAGGTTGGCAGACTCTCGGTCGCAAGTTCGACATGCTCAGTGCTTCTGAGTACATGACTATCATGGACGAGGCTCGCCTCAACTCTGGTATGTCTCCAGTAAACTGGAATTCGCTCAACGCAATCCACGATGTAAACGGCAATGTTTACAATACAGACTGGATTGACCAGGTAGTGAATGAAGGTGCGCTCACTACTTCTCACAGCCTCGCATTCACTGGCGGTTCCAAGACTTCTACATATTCTATCTCTCTCGGTTACACTGGCCAGCAGGGTCTCATCGGTGGTCCTGACGTTTCTGACTACAAGCGTTACAACTTCCGTGCAAACTCTGAACACAAGATGCTTGGCGACATCGTTACTGTCGGCGAGCACATGAGCTTCGTTTGGAAGGACACTCGCGGCATGAACACTGGTAACATCTGGAACAACAACCTCCGTTCTGCTTTCTCTTCTTCCCCACTCCACCCAGTTTTCGACGAGAATGGCAACTACATGAGCACTCTCGACAACGATTGGAACACAGAAGACGGCAACCCTGTCGGACAGATGATGATGAATCGCTTCAACCGTTCTCGCAATGGTTCTATCGATGCTAACTTCTACGCGCAGATTGAGCCTATCAAGAATCTGAAGTTCAAGACTGTGTTCGGTATCTCTTACGGTGCTTCAGAATACCGTTCTTACTCTCCAGTATATAAGTTCGTACCTACTTCTGGTAACACTACTGAAAAGGTTTCTCAGAGCAACGGTCACGGCATGTCAATGGTTTGGACTAACACTCTCTCTTACGACTGGAACTGGGGCGACCACGCTCTCAACGCTCTCGTAGGTTCTGAAATGTCTAAGTACGACGGACAGAGCTCTGGCGGCAGCAACACTGACCTCATCACTGGTTTCAGCGGATGGCAGACTGCTTATCTCAACAACACTAACGGTACTGACAACAAGAATGTTTCTGGTGCTCCTTACGATCCATCACGCGGCATGTCTTACTTCGCTCGTCTCGGATGGTCTTGGAAAGAGCGCTACATGCTGAACGCTACTATGCGTGCAGACGGTTCTTCTAAGTTCGCTTCTGGTCATCGCTGGGGTTACTTCCCTTCTGTATCTGCAGGTTGGACTATCACAGAGGAGGACTTCATGAAGAGCGCTAAGTCTTGGCTCGACTTCTTGAAGCTTCGCGCTTCTTGGGGTCAGGTAGGTAATGCTAACATCAACTGCTGGCAGTATCTCGCTCCTGTGAAGACTACAAACACTAACTATAACTTCGGTGCTACTGGCGGTCAGGATGCTTGGGAGACTGGTTCTTACACTGAGCGTCTCGCTAACGAGGCTATCAAATGGGAAACTTCTGAGCAGATCAACATCGGTCTTGACGCTCGTTTCCTCAACAGTCGTCTTGCTCTTACTGCTGACTGGTACGTAAAGACTACTAAGGACTGGCTCGTTGCCGCTCCTCTTCTCGCTACTACTGGTGTAAGCTCTAAGATGATTAATGGTGGTGACGTAAAGAACCAGGGTATTGAGCTCGGTCTTTCTTGGAATGACAACATTGGCGACTTCAGCTACAACGTCGGTGCAAACTTCGCTTACAACCACAACGAGGTTGGCAAGATTCCTACAGAGGACGGTATCATCCATGGCGAAACTGGTGGTCTCTATTCAAACTCTGAGGAGTATTACCGCGCTCAGAACGGTCATGCTATCGGTTACTTCTGGGGCTACAAGACTGAGGGCATCTTCCAGAGCCAGCAGGACATCAAGGACTGGATTGCAGCCGGTAACGGTATATTGCAGCCAAATGTGCAGCCTGGTGACGTGAAGTATCTCGACATCAACCACGATGGCGCTGTCAATGCTGACGATAAGGTTGACCTTGGCAATGGTCTTCCAAAATACACATTCGGTTTCAACCTTGCTCTCGCTTACAAGGGCTTCGACCTCAGCATGAACATGACAGGTGCTGCAGGCTTCAAGATTGTACAGTCTTACCGTGACCCTAACTCTTCACAGTCTAACTACAGCCGTGCTATTCTCAACCGCTGGACTGGCGAAGGCACAAGCAACCGCATGCCACGCGTAACTTACTCTGATGCCAGCAACTGGCTTTTCTCTGATCTTTACATGCAGGATGGCGACTACCTCCGTCTCCAGAACCTCACTCTCGGCTACGACTTGAAGCGCCTCATCTCATGGAAGGGCATTTCTAAGCTCCGCCTCTACTGTCAGGCTCAGAACCTCCTCACTTTCACAAAGTATGACGGTATGGATCCTGAAGTTGGTTCTTTCAACGGTACTAACGGCAACTCAAGCCACTCTTGGGTTTCTGGTGTTGATATGGGTTACTACCCACATCCTCGCACATTCATCGTAGGTATGAACGTTACTTTCTAAAAAGCCCCCGTGTTCGAAGCATCAGCTTCGAATCCAATAAATAAAATCAAAGCAAAAAATGAAAACTAAATCATTATTATATACAGCTGTTCTCGCAAGTTCTCTTGCAGCCATGACAAGCTGCTCTGATGATTTCTTTGACACTTCATCAAAGACTACGCTCAACTCAGAGACTGCCTACAGCACACTCGCTACTGCCGAGCAGGACCTCATCGGTTGCTACGACGGCTGGCAGCGTACCATCTCAGATGCAGGTATCGGTATGTACCTCGTCTCTGAGTTCGCTTCTGACCAGGCTCTTGGCGGACTTGGTGCCGCTGACGGAAGAGGCTACAATGCTATTGATCAGTTCGACATCAGCATTTCTCCTTCTGACAACGACCTCTTCAATACTGACTGGACTAAATACTACGCAGCAATCGCTCGCTGCAACGAACTCCTTGTTCATGAGAATGACATCGAGTGGGAAGGCGATTCTAACAAGGGTCGCGTACTCGGAGAGACTCGCGCTATCCGCGGTATCCTCTACTTCGACCTTTGCCGTATGTTCGGTGATGTACCATTGGTAACAGTGCCTACAGAAGGCAATCCTGCTCGTACTCCTGCTGCTGAGGTTTTCGCTCAGATTTTCGAAGACTTCAAGTATGCTGCTGCAAACATCCCTGCTGATGCTTACCCTGTAGATAACAACAACGTTAACGACGGACGCATCTCAAAGTATGCTGCTGAAGCTCTTCTTGCTCGCGCGTACCTTTATTATACTGGTTACTACGGACAGGAGAACCCTGGCTGTACAAAGCAGGATGCTATCGATGCTGTTGACGACATCGTTAAAAACGGCGGTTATGAACTTGAAAAGAAATACGAAGACCTCTTCATGCCTTCTTGTACTAAGGATGCTTCTTTTGGCGGTACTTACGCTTGGGCAACAACTTACGCTGGTAAGTGGTATGATGGCTCTGCATGGCAGGCTGGTCAGGGTCACCTCTCTAAGGAGTTCATACTCAACCTCAAGTTCAACACTACTCACGACTATAACGGCAATGGTGACGGTAATACTTTCTGCGTATTCCTCGGCCCTCGTAACGTAAGCCACACAGGCGAATGCATCGCTTCTGGATGGGGTGCATGTCCTGTTGCTCCTTCTTTCGTTGAGCAGTTCAAGGGCGACCCTCGCTTCAACGCTTGTGCCGTTGACCTTAAAGCTACAGGCTTCGAGAATCGTGCTGACTTCGAGAGATCTCTCAACGATACTTACGAATATACTGGCTATATCACTCGCAAGTATGCTCCAATGTGCTTCGGCGACGGTACTCGTCAGGAAGTTGGTTTCGAACTCGGCGAAAAGCACCAGAACATCACTTACTATCAGGACTGGACTATCATGCGCTACGCTGACGTTCTCCTCATGCAGTCTGAGCTCAAGGAAGATGCTACAGGCTTGCGCGAGGTTCAGGGTCGTGCTGGTGTTGCAAAGACTGACTACAGCGTAGAGGAACTTCGCAAGCAGCGTGCTATCGAGTTCGCTTTCGAAGGCGTTCACTTCTGGGATCTCATGCGCTACGAGAAGGACGGTGCATACGCTGCACGCACTATCGCAGCTAATCAGAATGGCGCTAAGGTGAAGAATGCCGGTCTTGAAGCAACAACTTCTTTCCAGGCAAGCAACTTCAACGCTAAGAAGGGTCTCATGCAGATTCCTAACACTCAGATTACTCTCTCTGGCGGTGTACTCACACAGAACGCTGGATGGTAAAGTTCAAGCTTCGCTTCTGCATTTCAGAGCCATTCTTGGCTCTGTCATTCAGCCGCTAAACTTGAGGCTAAAGGCTTATGGCTAATGAGTAATGGCCAAAAACCAAAAACCAAAAACTAAAAACCAAAATGAAAAAATCAATATTCACAATACTGGCAATGGTGATGATGATCATCACTGCCTGCTCCCCAGAAGACTACGGCTTCGGCAGCGCGCAGTACACAGCTGAACAGCTTGTGGCTCCAAGCGCTTACGAGGTTACAGTAGAGGGAAACAGAGTGCACTTGAAGTCTAACCTTCAGGGATGTACTCCTCTGTGGGTGACTCCTAACGGTCGTTCGCAGAATCCGGACTATTATATTGACCTGCCTTTCGCTGGCGAGTATGAGGTGACTTTCGGTGCTGAGACTCGTGCTGGTGTTGTTTACGGCGAGCCTTACAAGTTCACTGTATCTCAGAATGACTTCTCTATGCTTGCTGATCCTAAGTGGGAGTATCTCGCTGGTGGTGTTGGTAAGTCTAAGAAGTGGTATCCTTTGGCTAAGGATTACGGCGTAGGCAAGACTGTTGGTCCTATGACTTACTGTAATCCAGACGACGTCATGAACGACGGTTCTGGCAATGCCGACATGGCTTTCGAGGCATGGGCACCAAACTGGGATCCTGGCATCCAGTCATGGCTCATCGCTGAGGATGCTCCTTACATGGACTCTTACATGGAGTTCGGTCTCGACGCAGGGAACGGCTGTACTGCTAAGATGTACCGCGGTGAGGAAGGCGTGAAGGGTGCAAGCACAGGTACTACCATGAGCGGTAAGTTCCAGCTCGCTCTCGACGATAAGCTCCATCCTACAATCTCATTCTCAGACTGCTACGCTATGCACTCTATCAACATGGATGATGCGGTATCTAACTGGACTCAGGAAATCAAGATCGTAGAACTTACTCCTTACTGCCTCCAGCTCGCTACAATGCGTACAAACTCTGAAGGTCCATGGTGGCTTGTTTGGACATTCGTTTCTGAAGAAGTAGTCAAGACTGACGGTGCTTGCATTCCTAAGGAGGAAAGCGGTCTCCTCAACAAGGTTGACCCACAGGTTCCTGAAATTGAAGACCTCGCTACAAAGCTCTTCACTACAGAGGTTAACGGCATGGGTATGGCTACTGGTTCTGAGATGACTTTCGTTATCAATGACGAAACTCCTTACGACTGGATGTGGTGGAACGGTGCTACTGCTGCATGGGAAAGCGTAACAAATGGTGCTTACAACGACTCATGGGCTCCTGCTGCAAACACTGACGACATTGACAACATTACTCTCGTTAAGAAGGGTGATGTCATCAACTATGAGATTGGCAGCCAGAGCGGTACTGCAACTCTCAACCCTGACGGCAAGCTCGTGTTCGATCAGGAGATTACTCTCCTTACTGCAAGCTCTGACACTCGTACCGTAGTGGCTAAGAGTCAGGCTTGGCAGGTGCTCAAGTGTGTTGCAGGTGAAGAACTCCAGCTCGGTATTCCTGCTGAGCATGATGCTAAGGGCAATGTTTCTTCTTACCTCGTAGCCAACTATACTTACAAGGCTGTTGGCGGCGGTCAGGAAGGTCCTGCAGTTATCAAGTTCAACAACGACAACCGCACCAACTACATCGAGGCTGACAAGTACTTCCGCTGCCAGCTCTACAACCCATGGGGTGGCGATGCTCACGCTATCGATCCTGCTGACCTCAAGGTGAAGAAGAACCAGACTCTCTCTGTAACATTCAAGTTCTCTGGTTTCACTTTCTCTCAGCCAGCTAAGGCTGTTCTCGGTGAGAACTTCGACGACTTCGCTTGGGAACCAGGCTGCTTCGATCAGGACAATGCCATCACTATCAACGGCGACGGCACTTACACTCTCACTTGGACTAACAATACAGGCGCTACATGTAACTGGGGCGACGGCTCTTCTGCTCTCATCATGACTATGCAGTATGACGGCTATGCTTCTCTCGAGTTTACAGAGGATAATAAGGACGATGTTCTCAAGGCTGCTTGCGAAATCGTTTCTATCACAGTTCAATAAAGCCACTGTTCATGCATTCCTCCGTCATTCTTGACGGAGCAAATAAGCCACAGTTCCCGGCAATTTTCCGCCGGGCCTAAACTAAAACTAAAAAATGAAAACAAAGATATTATACAGCTTGCTCGCCCTTTTCATCGGCTTCTCGCTCACTTCTTGTAGCGACGAGGAAGATTATGCGAGCAACAAAGGTGTGCTTATCTCCGACAGCAATGTCGTGACAGGCACTGCTGAAGTGAACGCTACTTCTGCTAAGTTCAATGGTAGCGTGAGCGGACTTGAGTCGCAGGCAGCTTCTGCCTACGAGACTGGTTTCCTCTACGGTTTTGCTGAAGGCAACCTTTCTGAGAAGGTTATCGCTACTAACGACAATGGTCAGTTCTCTGCCAGCATCAGCGGCACTACTGGTCAGACAGTATTCTATCAGGCTTACGTTACTCTCCAGGGTAAGATTACTTACAAGGGACAGGTGCTCAGCACTGTTCTTTCAAACGCAAAGGCTATCACTGGCGGTTCTGAGCTTGCTGGTAATGGCGCTAAGCTTTCTGCTACTTTCGCTGACAATGCTGGTTGCAGTGCTGTTGGTATCATCGTTAGCGGTGATGCTAATGCGGAGAAGGCAAAGCTCAACGGTGTGAAGTTCGCAAGCAACTTTGAGTCAACTGCTACTACAACTGTTGACGGTCTCCTTCCTGGCAAGACTTACTACTACACTGCATACGTTGACCTCGGCAACGGTATGGTTTACGGCGAGACAAAGTCGTTCACAACACCTGCTCAGGCTGCAGTAAATGTTGACGAGGAGTTCGTTGACCTTGGCCTTTCTACTAAGTGGGCTAAGCGTAACATCGGTGCTTCTAAGCCATCTGACTTCGGCGGTCTCTTCGGCTTCGGCGATGTCATCGGCTTCAACGCTAGCATCAATACTGCTGACTATGCTTCTGCCAACACTTACAAGACTGCTGGTGATGTAGCTTATGTCGCTTACGACGGCAAGGCTATGCTCCCTACTGCTGATGAATATGAGGAACTCTTCCGCTGCTGTGATGCAGAATGGACTGAGGAAGACGGCGTAAGCGGTTATAAATTCACTTCCCGCAGAAACGGCAACTCTATCTTCCTCCCTTGCGCTGGTTCACGCACTCAGAGCAACTTCTCTGGCGTTGGTTCTGATGGTCACTACATGACTGGTTCTATCAACCCTTCTGACAACAAGTTCTACGTTTCTTACGACTTCAACTCTGCTTTCGACGGTCGTGGCTCTCAGCCTGTATATACAGCCCTCTCTGCTCGCGCCGTAACTACTGCAAAGAATGTCAAGTTCGACAAGTCTCTCCTCTGCCAGACATGGCATCTTGACATCAATGCTGACAAGAAGTGCATCCTTTGGGATGGTCCATTCTATTTCTATGGCACTGATGACAACTGGGGAACAATCTCTAACAACGAACCTACTATCGGCGGCGACCACTGGAGCTGGATTGCAGACTATGCTGGCAACTCTTGGGTATGCGAGGCTAAGGATTACGGTACAATGACGTTCACTGAGGCTGGCGAGGTTATCATCGTTGACGCTGAGGGCAATGAGTCTAAGGGCACTTACACTGTTGACGAGAACACAAAGAAGATCACTCTCACTGGTGTTGACCTCCTCACTCCTGGCAACAACGAGCTTAAGGATGCTCGCGTGGATCTCCCTATCTGCTCACTCACTGAAAACGGTCTCCAGATTGGTGCTATCCGTGCTAACGACCCTTGCCTGCTCGTCTTCAACTACGTTTCTGATAAGTACTATCAGGCAAGCCAGAATATTCCAGTAAACCTCCTTTGCGTTGGCGGTGACTGGAACGGTACTTGGGGTTCACAGGTTGATGCTATTGCACCAGCTGATCTCAACGGCACTCATACATTCAAGTACGAGGGCGCTTGCAGCAGTGCTATGGTATTCACTCTCGACTTCCCAGAACTCCTCGCTAAGTATCCTAACGCAACTGTTGTCATCACTGACATGAAGTGCGACGGACAGTCTATCGCATTCGACGGCAACAAGTTCCGCTACGGAGACATTGAGAACAACGGCAACTTCCGTGTTGAGCTCTTCAACATCTGGGGTAAGGCTGCTCAGAACGGTAAGGTTGACTCTCCGTTCTCTAACGCTGGTCTCGTTGAGAGCGATCCTGCGTTCACATTCGCAGAGTCTCTTGAGATTACTTACAACATCAACACTGAAGGTCAGGCTACTTACACTCCAAACCTCATCACCATCAACCCTTCATGGGGTGGCGACTGGGGCTACTCTGACGGAACTACTTTCGACATTAAGATCAACCCTGAGACTGCTCTCTTTGAAATCTCTAAGTCTGCTCTCTCTATGACTCTCAATGCTGAAGGCATGGGCGACGGTTCTATCATGACATTCGTTCAGACAAACAATCTCTTCCTCTCATTCCCTAACATCAAGATGCAGCTCGACAAGGTCGTTATCGACGGTCAGGCTCTCTCTGGATGGGATGCTTCTAAGGTTGTAAATACAAGTGCTGACGGCGGCGGCGTACACCATCGTCTTGAACTCTGGAACACTTACGGCGAGACTCGCCAGGGTGGCTGCGCATTCGGTACTCCTGAAGGCGACGTCATCAAGGCTCTCGGCTTCCAGTCTTCTATGCAGCTTGACTTCACTATCAAGAGTCTGTTCTAAAAAAGCCCCATCCCTACCCTCTCCGAACGGGGAGGGAGGCTAAACAGAGCATTCTCTTAATGTAGGGCGAAGATTTCTGAGCCGCGATTCAGGTTTTATTCCTGCAAACGGCTCGGAAATCCTCGCCCTACAAATCTAAATCGATAAATCGTCTAATCATCAAAATGAAAAAACTTTCTTATTTACTTTTCTCTCTCTTCGCGCTGGTCGCAGGCTTCGCACTCATTTCTTGCGGTAGCGACGATAACGACGACCCTACCCCACCGACTCCTGCCGTGACCATCTCTCCAAACTCCCTCTCGTTCACCTACGATGGCGGCAGCAAGGAAGTAACAGTAAGCACCGCAGAGCCTTTTGTGCGTAGCGAAGCCTCTTGGCTCACTGTTACCAAGAAGTCTTCCAGTGCCAACGGATCGGTTTATACCATCACCTGTCAGGAGAACACTACCACTGATGAGCGCAAGGGTACTGTTCTCTTCAACAATGGCGGCACTCCTGTTCGTCTGGAAGTCACTCAGGCAGGAAAGGAAGTCACTCCTCCTACGCCAGACCCTGAGACAAAGGAATTCCGCACTGCAAAGGAGACTGCAAAGGAAATGTATCCTGGCATCAACCTTGGTAACACCCTCGAAGCGGGAGATGGCAATAGCGTATGCTGGACAAACAACGGCGGTCTCAAATACGAGACATACTGGCAGAAGACTAAGACTACTCAGGAAGTCATCAACCTCTACAAGCAGCAGGGCTTCAAGTCTGTACGCATTCCTGTAGCATGGGTTATGGGACATATCACTGACAAGAACAAGGTTACTATCGATAAGGAATGGATGAAGCGCGTAAAGGAAATCGTTGACTACTGCGTCAAGGCTGACATGTACGTCATCATCAACGACCACTGGGATGGCGGCTGGCTTGAAGAGAACATCTCTCCTTACAGCACCACTCGTGCTGAGCAGCTCAAGACTCTCTGGACAAACATTGCCGAAGAGTTTAGCGACTACGACGCTCACGTCCTCTTCGCTGGTCTCAACGAGCCTAATGCCGATGGTCAGACAAAGACCAACGACCTCATCAAGTATGAGGAGGACTTCATCAATGCTGTTCGTGCTACTGGTGGCAACAATGCGAAGCGTATCCTCATCGTTCAGGGTCCTAACACGGATATCGACAATACAGACAAGTATTACAGCATGCCTAAAGACCCAACTCCAAACGCTCTGATGGCGGAAGTTCATTTCTATCCTTATCAGTTCTGTATGATGGAAGCAGATGCATCTTGGGGCAAGCAGATCTTCTTCTGGGGCAAGGACAACCACGTTTCAGGCACTTACGCCGCTTACAATGGCAATTCTTCAAACGAAGAAGACTACGTGCTCGCTCAGTTCAAGAGACTTAAGTCGAAGTTTGTTGACAAGGGCGTTCCTGTAATCATTGGTGAGTACGGCGTTCTCTGGCGTAACCTCAAGCAGGCAAGTCCAAAGATTGACGACGAAGACTGCCAGAACAAGCATAACGCTTCGGTAAAACTCTTCCATAAGGTTGTCAATGAGTATGCCATCAACTACGGTATGGTTCCATTCGTTTGGGAAACAAACGGCCTCAACTCAAAGGCAACAATGGATGTCCTCAACCGCGGCACTCTCTCTGTTCACAACACTCACGCGATGGAAGGCATCAAGGCTGGCGTCGCTGCTGGCAAATGGCCATTCTAAGACGATAGATGATATGTAAATAAAAAAGCAGATAAACGCCATATCCGTGTTTATCTGCTTTTTTATTGTCTGCGCACTAACGATTTATAGCTCTTACACAATAAAAATTGCAAAAAAATTATATATTTTCAACAAAAATTTTGCCAATTCAATACAATTCCTTAAATTTGCAGCCTACAAGAAAACAAAGTATAACCCATAAACAAAGAAAGGAATATCTAAGAAACAGACAGTAAAAAACAAACTTATTGGTGAGATTCTTCGGCTAATGCCTCAGGGCATAAGCGGAATATCTCAGCCACTTCCCTTAACGAGTTAACGCCCAGCTCTGTCTCAATTGACTAAAGGGCATGATTATTAACCCGAAGGAAGCGACGACCAATACGACCACAAAAAATACATGAGCTTTCGCTCTTGTTCTCTATTCTGAAAACGGCCAATTTGAAGATACGCGAGAACAAGTCGGTGATAGGCTCACGCCCCTTGCAATGGGGCGTGACCTTTTGTCTTACTTGTTAGCGTATCAAGGTGCTTGGCCGTACCTCAGAATATAATAAGTGATCGGACTGGGTTACGCCCCTTTTTTCATATTATTCATTCGCAACATGATGAATGTAAAACTTCGCACCATATGGAATGACACATTTATGCTGTTCTTCATGTTGAGTACCATGTTCGCACTAAATAAATGTACATTGATGCCAGGTTCGACTTCAATTGGCATTCAGGCCTATTTTTCGAAAGAGCCATCAAGCGTAAAGGTATACTATGGTACGGGAATATCATATGAATTGTCTAAAACAATTAGCACTATTTCTGGCACTAAAGCAATAACAACTTTAACTGCCTTGAAGAGAAATACAAAGTATTACGTTCAATTTGTAGCTAAAGACAAGAATATGAAAACTTACGAAAGTAGCAAATTTTCCACTATTACTACTAAATAGACAGCATTGTGTCTATATTAATAGAGTTAAACTGAAATACTATCTTTCAATAAAAAACAAAATTATGAAAAAAAGCATTTTTTTCTCCCTAATACTTATAGGGATGATTTGCAGTTTCTCACTTAGTTCTTGCGGCAATGACGATTATGCTGATAATGCTGATGATGTTTCCTACGGCGAAAAAATTAAAGTTAGTCCTTGGAGAATTCAAATCAAGAAAGCAAATCGAGCTGGAATAAAAGTAAAAGTAACATCACCAAGCAAATGGACTTCAACCTGTGACAATGGTGTAAAATGCAGTCCCACTTCAGGCGGAAAGGGAGAAACGTCTGTAACGATTAACAGAACTGCTAGTGCAAAAAAAGGCGACGTTTTTATTATTTTCAAATGCGATGGAAGTTCTGCTACGTTAGGTGTTGAACTTGTTGACTAAGTAGTTCTTTGTAAGAAAACTGCCTTTTCTGGGCACTAACAAGGGTGTACCAAAATGTTGCATTGAGCCTTTAGATACACCCTTGTAATTGCAAATTTTAAATATGCCTATTAACACATGTTGAATATGTAAAAATTAATAAACCATATATGAAAAGAATATTACTAACTCTGTTCGTAACTTTATCCTCATTTAACCTTTGGGCAAAAGTTGAACCTGGAATAAGGCTTCAATTTGCGTCTGGTAATCAGATTACAATTTTGCTTGATGAACAGCCTCTATTTAGAATCGATGATAATGAAATTACAATAACTACAAATAAAAGAGAAATACGATGCGGTTGGGAAGACTTGTATAAATACACTTTTGTGAATATTGCTCCATCTTCTGTAGATAATTTAGAGATAAATGAACCGCGTATATTATTTACTGAATATGGTTTTTCGGTAAATAACATTCAACCTTGTTCTGATATCTTTGTATATTCACAAGAAGGCAAACTCGTTTACAAAGGATCCACAAATAATCTAGGTAGTGCATACATAGATATAGTTATCAAAACAGGTGTAGTATACATCATTAAAACTTCATCAGCAACTTTAAAAATGACTAAACTATGAGAAATTTCATCATCATAATACTTGGAGCAATTCTATCTATTCTGTCTGCAAGCGCTCAAGTCAAAGATGTCCACGTCTATCTAAAAAATGGAGAGATTCATTCTTTCTTTAATGAAAGAGCGGATAGTATTACTGTAGACAATGATACGAATCTTCAGCATATATGGTCCCAAGATAGTACCTTCACAATCCCTGTTGCTGAAATTGATAGTGTACGCTTTGGAAGTCGAGAACTACCTACTTCGTTGTATGCAGAAGATTTTTCGGGATGGTCTGATGTCTTATTCTGCAATAATGGCTTAACAGCTTTTCATGCAAATAAAACTGAATCTGAGCCAGAAAAATCTATTTTATTAATACCAGATGAAGAATACGGCATTATAATTTCGTATGCAGAGTATGATGACGATTCAAAACCAACAGTCGTAACTTTCAATGACGAGATTGTTTTCATTTCTCAAGATAGTGATGGATCTTCTCAATTGACTATTGTAAAAGATGATTCCTTGGTTTATCAGCTACGTGGCATAGATGCAGATTACAAAGAAATAGTAAGAGGACAAAAAAGAGCATTGGCAGACAACAATTGGTCAAGAAATCTAGTTGCGGTTGGATCAATCATCTTAGGAGCAGCTGAAGTAGGTGGGGGGACAGTAATGATTGTAGCTTCTGTGGTAGGAGAGGCAGGTACAGTTGGATTGTCTACACCTATATCGGTGCCGGGACTTCTTGCTGGATCATTAGCAGTAAAGGGCGGATCTGATCTGCTCGTTTCTGGATTGACAACAGTATTCATTCCTGCAGCAGAAAGCTCAAAAGGTAAGGATAACTATTTATTAAATGCGTCTGCAGGTTGCATAACTAATGGAATCTCTATTGGACTCACAAAACCAGAAACGCAAAAATGGTTGCTCGAACATCTTCCTAAAGATGCTATGCGTTATCTTCGTAAAGCTCCAAATACACCTAAATGGACATCATGGACTTGGGTAGGTGATCTGGCACTTGGTTTTTTTGATAATTTTTGGGGTGAAACTATTACCAAAGCAGATAGGCTAGCAAGACTATACGCAAAAGGAAATATTATTACGGGAATAGCAACTGATATCACACCTTATTCCGCATTAGTTCGGGGGTATGTTGATCCAAACTTAACAAAAGGATTGAATGGAGAAAATATTGATATTGAATATGGCATAATAGTCGAAGGTAATGGCCGCCATTACACAAAAAATATAAAAAATGGCAACGGAGGTTTAATTGAGTTTATAGTTGACGGGGTGCACCCTTCTTCAAAATACGATTATTACACATTTCTTTGGAACAAAACAGATGCAGTCTTGTATACTCCTGAAATTAAAGAGTTTACTACTCCTGCCAAACCAATTGCAATTACTGGTTTTTGCTCAAATATAACTCCAAAAACAACCAATGTTTATGCGAGCTTTGAGAATGTGCCCAAAGATGCTATTTGCGGTATAGAATATTCGTGGGCAAAAGGTAAATCATTTAAAGAATTGGGGTGCATAAATGGAGCTAAAAACATATCCTTAAGCGGACTTTTTCCTGGAACCGTTTATGAATATCGAGCGTATATTGAGGCCTATGGTCAAACCTACTATGGCGATACAAAGTCTTTTACCACAGAATCAATAAACTGTTCCGTTTCACTTTCTGATTTCAAGGTGACCAAATCTCAATATAAAGAAGGTGGTTTTACAAACGACGGTAAAAAATATGATTTCCGATTCGATACGAGTGTAACAGGAACCATAGAGACCGATGATATCTCTTATATCAAGGAATGGGGATATGTATATGAAGATCCAGAAGGAAAAACGGCAGAGATTCCTCTATCAGGAACAAAAGAAACCGTGACGAGATATGCATATTTCCGTAATTCTGCCCACTCAACTGCACGTCTCTATGGGTATGCGTACATAGACGGAATTGATGAGCCTATATATTATGAAGTACATGATTTTCCGCTTGATCATATCATGGCTGTAGCCAATACCGGAGAATGCGAAAAAGTTACAGCAAATTCTGCAATTGTTTCTTGTTCTTTCGAAAATATCCCAGAAGGTGCTACATGCGGAATAGAATATTCTGAAAGTGATAATTGGTCAAAACAAACTGCGAGCAGCAAGGAAGGTACACAAAAGGTAACGTTAAATGGTCTAAAACCAGGTACAAAATATAACTACAGAGCCTATATTAATGACGGAGGTCAAATGTACTATGGCGGACAACAAGAATTCACAACAGCCGTGGATTTACCAGACCTAACAGGAACTTGGAGTTGTACAATTTATAAGGATGATGGTTCTGTATTAAATCAATGCACTTTTCATTTTACTGATGATCATAAAGTAACACAAAAAGACTCTAATTGGATTAAAGAAGGGGAAATTGGCAGTTGGAGTATAAACACAACTGGAAATGTGGGAGTTAATTTCTCATGGGCAGGAGGAAGCCAGTACAACCCTACATGGTATAGTGAAAAATATAGTGGACAAGTTGACGACTTGTCCCACCCATCATCAATAGAGGGTAAAGTTTCAAGAAAATGGGCTGGCCTAAGTGAACATGGAAATACATACCAATTCAAGATGACAAGATAATTGGAAGACCAAGGCGAGTCAAAGGACTAGAACAAGTTCCAACCCCAAAACCTACGTTAACTGTAATAAAGTAGTGGAACTGACGGATGAGGAGTTTGGCAACCTTGTCAAAAGCGGCAAAATAAACAAGCTAAGCGACAACATCGAGCTCGCCTTAATTGCCAATGGCATTAAACTCAGTCCTGATATTGAGGGCAGAATCAAACGATTATTTAAAAGTAACAGAAAGTCTAACCACTTAAAAACAGAAAGGAACATCTAAGAAACAAACAGTAAAAACTAACTTATTGGTGAGATTCATCTCAGCCACTTCCCGTAAACGAGTTAAACGCCCAGCTCTGTCTCAATTGACTAAAGGGCACGATTATTAACCAAAGGAAGCGACGACCAATTTCGATACATAAATACAAATGAGCTTTCGCTCTTGTTCTCTAATTCCGAAAACGACCAACATGAAGATAGGCGAGAACGAGTTTGCGATTGGCTCACGTCCCGTTTTGGGGCGTGACCTCTCGTCTAACTTGTTAGCCTAAAGGTTTCTTGGTCATGTCTGGACTTAGAATAAGTGATCGAACTGGGTAACGCCCCTTCTCTTATTCTTTTTTATGAAGAAATTATTAAAACTATTTATTATCTTGGTCTGTCTTTTGTGGACGACTAACAAACTCTTTGCCCAATCCTATGATTACTCTGGTTCTCAGTACTATTTTCCACCACCAGAGGGACTTGTACCTTCAACTCAAGACTTCATCAACGCAGCTACAGATGCTGTTATGAAGAGTACAGCCGGAACCTCTGTAAATACACATACTAATTCGAGGTCTAATACGAGCACAAGCACAAAGAGATCTGCACAAAACAGTCGCAGTAATGATAAAAGAACTTGTCCTGTTTGCGGGGGCGATAAGATATGTACAAGTAGGGTACATCCTACTGCTCCAGATTACTGCCATGGTTCTGGTGATTGTAGAGCATGTTCTCGCACTGGGTATGTTGATAATCCTTTTGGTGGAATTGGTGAAAAGATAAAATGTTCATGGTGTTGGATAGAGAAAGTTGGTAAATGTGGAAGATGCCGTGGTACAGGAAAATGCTCTACATGTAACGGAAAAGGAAAAATATAATAAATTAATCCATATAGATTATGAATAAAAAATTAGTTAGAAGTTACGTCCTACTTCTTCTTTTGTTGTGCACAATGTCTTGTGCCAATAATGGAACGAACGCCTTAGTGAATGGCAATGAGCCATTTGTTATATACAACGGAAATGGAGTCATTCCACGAGGAGATAATGTATTTACCAGTTGGTCTCTAATTACTAACGAAAAGGGCAAAATGCATTATTATGCAGCAAGTCCTGGATACAAGCCTGTCAGGTTTAAACTTCACACCAAGTTTAACAAAAAAGTATTGTGGAACATATTCTTTCCTCCTGCTTTCTGTTGGGTACATTACACGAAAGTAAATTCTAAGAAACCGAACAATGTCTTCTTTACAAAAAAAGCTGAGCACACTGCATTGGAGTACTATAATCTCGCACAGTCTTCCAAAAAATGGAAGAAAAAAATGACGTATTTAAGAAGTGCCATTATGCAAGACCCACTAAACAAAAAAGGCATTGCTCTCAAAGCAGCACATCAGATGTTGGACATTTGCTATCGCCACGACAAATCCGAGTTTAACAATGTATATAATACTGTTCTGCACTTTTCTCCTAACGATCATCTGGCAAGAAAATACTACGTAATGAACGCTTGGAACATTGACCTGACCGAGAAAAAGGAATTATCTGCTATTGAATACATGGCAAAAGCCGCATCCGCAAAAAGCTGGAGAAAGCAAAGAGACTACCTGTTTGACGCAATTGTACAAGATGCGGACAACACTCAGGGAATTGCATTAACAGCAGCACACATGTTGTTGGAGATAGGCTATAATCATAGTTCAAAAACAACATACAAAGCTTATAGCCTTGCTAAGCTTTATCAGCCTAATGACGAATATGCAGACTACTATTACGAACTTAGAAAAGCAAAAGTAGATGCTCGAATAGAGATGTGGGGGAACATTGCTTCTGCTTCCGCAGCTGCCCTAAATAGTGCAGCTACGTTATTCCCAAACAATTCTTCGTCTTTAAATAACATAACATATAATAATAATTCCTCTAACTCAACAAATAGAAATAAAACATCTAAAGTAGGTAAACAAACGAACGGTACTAACACTAAAACGAATAATTCTAAAGTTAAGCCTGCCGTTGATCCTGCTGTTTATGATAATTACGTGAGCGAATTGATTAAAATGAAGACTGGAGCCCATCCTTATGGAGATGGATTCAAAGACAGTGACCGAATTGAAACACAACGTTTAATGCGCGATGTAAGAATTAAGTATAATAAAAATACGTCTTCTAGAAAAATCAACAAATCTGAATGGGAAGATTGGGATGGAAAGTGATAACAAATGAGCAACACATAAAGAACCGCATATAAACATTAAGACGTTGCCCACTAATATTTTTGGAAAATATGTAGCACTGTTGCACTGCAACCTCCTAACACACTGAACATCAACGCTTTGCGCAGTGCTACATACCCCCAAATATGTTGCACTAAGTTGCACTATATGTTGCACTGAAGCCGAAAAGGGTGGGCAATCGCAGCATACCATATCTTAGTAGGGCGAGGATTTCCGAGCCGCGATTAAGGTTTTATTCCCGCAATCGGCTCGGAAATCCTCGCCCTACATCTTTATTCCTTAAGAATACGATTTATATCCCTTTGATATATAAGGCTGAGGCTTATTAGAATGCATGCATTCTCTTACTAAAAACGCATGTATTTTCTTATAAGAAAACCGAATTTTTCTTATAAGAACAAAATCAACCTCTTGCAAGAAACCGACAGTTAAAGCCAAGGATCGCAGATCAGAATGTGTTGCCGTGACAATGTTAACTTCCCCATATTCCACAAGGAAATTCTGTTTAGTGCAACATAAAGTGCTACATAGTGCAACATATTTAGGGGTATGTCGCACTAAGCAAAACCCTAACTATCAACGGTTTACACTGCTTCAGTGCTACAGTGCAACATATTTTTCGTTTTTTGCGTAGGGCAATCACTTACGTAGCTTCAAGAACCTTCTGTGTTGCGCCGCACTTACTTCCCACATAGTCGGCAGAAGCCTTGCTGCGCTGCTGCATTTCGTCGGCTGAAGCTGAGAGAGAGTCCATCTGACGGGCAAAGTCCTCATAGGAGGTTATCTCGAGTCCACCGCCACAGGCTATCAAGTCCTGTGCTTCCTGGAAACGCTTGTTGTTCGGTCCGAAGAATACTGGCAATCCCCATACTGCTGCCTCAAGGACATTATGGATACCTACACCAAAACCACCGCCAACGTACGACACCGTGCCATAGCGATAGATGCTGGAGAGAAGTCCGAAACAGTTGATGATAAGGACCCGATTTTCTTGACCTTGACTCTGATTTTGACCAGGGTTGTAATACTGCACCTTCATGTTGTATTTGGCGAGCTTACTTTCTATCTCATTGAGATGGTCGCTGCCGATGACATGAGGGGCGATGATAAGTTTCCAGTCCTTATGCTCTGCAAAATAGCGAAGGAAGATATCCTCATCCGGTTGCCATGAAGAGCCGGCGACGAAGACCTTTCCGCCCCCCTCTACCTCCCCCACAGAGGGAGGACAGTTCAAAAACTCCTCTACTATCGGCAAGACCTTCGCCTGCTGCTGAATCTGCTTCACGCGGTCGAAACGGGTGTCGCCAGTTACGGTTACATTTGTGATACCGAGCGTGGCGAGAAGCTGCTTGCTGACCTCATTCTGAACGAAGAAGTGAGTGAAACACTTCAGCACAAGGCTGTAGCGGAAGTTATACCACTTGAAGAAAATCTGATCCGCGCGGAAAATACTGCTGACGCTGTATGTCGGCACACCTTTGCGACGAAGCATGCGCAGATAGTTCCACCAGAACTCATACTTAATGAAATAAGCCTTCTTGATGTTTATGCGTTTGAGAAAGCGATATGCGTTTGTGGGTGTATCGAGCGGAAGGTAGCAGACTATGTCGGCATGCTCATAATTCTTTCTCACCTCATAGCCTGAAGGAGAGAAGAAGGTAAGGAGAATCTTCTCCTCCGGGTGTGCCGCACGAATGCTTTCAATGATGGGGCGTGCCTGTTCAAACTCGCCGAGAGAGGCGGCATGGAACCACAGATACTGACTCTGCGGATCTGCCTGCTCTTCCAATAAAGAAAAGGCTGCCTGCTCACCGCGCCACATAATCTTCACTTTCTCGCTGAAGAACGACGCGATGAACACGCAGGCTTGATATAGGTATAATAATAAAGAATACATTATTTAAGTACTTCTATAGCCTTGCGCAGGCGCTTGATGGTCTCTTCCTTGCCGAGGAAGTCTGTGATATCAAACATGCCAGGACCGATGCCGCGACCAACGAGTGCAAGACGGAAAGCGTTCATGACGTCGCCAAGCTTGTAGCCCTTATCCTCTACCCAACCGAAGACGATGGCCTCCTGATTCTCCATTGAGAAGTCCTGAATGCCTTCAAGAACAACGGCGAGCTCACTCATCTGCTGTGGAGAATATTCCTTCCAGCGCTTCTTGATGGTCTTCTCGTCGTAAGATGTTGGCGGAACGAAGAAGAAGTCGCAGATTTCCCAAAGCTCGTTCACGAAGTTAACGCGACCCTTCATCATGTGAACTACCTTCTCAATGTCTGCCATCGGAGCGTCAATGCCATGGCCAACAACGATTGGCGCAAACTCTTTGGCAATCTCAGCGTCGCTCTTCTGAAGGATGTACTCATGGTTGAACCACTTAGCCTTCTCGAAAGCGAACTTAGCACCAGCCTTAGAACACTTTGCAAGGTCGAACTGCTCAATGAGCTCTTCCATAGTAAACATCTCCTGCTCTGTGCCAGGGTTCCAGCCGAGGAGTGCGAGGAAGTTTACGACAGCCTCTGGGAAATAGCCCTTCTCGCGGAATCCGCTTGAAATGTCACCACTCTTAGGATCGTGCCACTCAAGAGGGAATACAGGGAAACCGAGACGGTCGCCATCGCGCTTAGAGAGCTTGCCCTTGCCGTCTGGCTTGAGAAGGAGAGGCAGATGGGCAAAACGTGGCATTGTGTCCTCCCAACCGAATGCGCGATAAAGGAGCACATGGAGAGGAGCTGAAGGGAGCCATTCCTCACCACGAATTACATGAGTAATCTCCATGAGATGGTCGTCAACGATGTTTGCGAGATGGTATGTAGGGAGTTCGTCAGCACTCTTATAGAGCACCTTGTCGTCAAGGACATCAGTCTTGATGACAACATCGCCACGGATGATATCATTCACATGAACTTCCACTCCCGGATCAATCTTGAAGCGGACAACGTACTGCTGACCGTCCTCGATAAGAGCCTGAACTTCCTCTGGAGCCAGCGTGAGCGAGTTGCGCATCATCATGCGGGTACGCGCATCATACTGGAAATTCTCTATCTCCTTACGCTTAGCGTCAAGTTCCTCTGGAGTATCGAAGGCTATGTAAGCCTTTCCCTCTGAAAGGAGCTGGTCAACATACTTTCTGTAGATATGCTTACGCTCGCTCTGACGGTAAGGACCTTTATTTCCACCGTAGCTTACGCCCTCATCGAAATTGATGCCAAGCCACTTGAACGAGTCTATGATATACTCCTCCGCTCCTGGCACGAAGCGGTTTGAGTCTGTATCTTCTATACGGAAGATGATTTGTCCGCCATTCTTCTTGGCGAAGAGATAATTGTACAAGGCAGTGCGCACACCACCGATGTGAAGAGGTCCTGTTGGACTCGGTGCAAAACGCACTCTAACTGTTCTTTCCATGTTGTTTTTTATATTATTTGGGCGCAAAGATACAAATAATTAAGCATTCTTGCAGACATTTTTCATTTTTTTACTACATTTGCACCCAAATATTTGACAATATGATCAACTTCAGCATTAAAAATCACCCTAAACTGACACGCATAATGCTCCTTTTGGCATGTGCTGCAGCCATCATAATAGCCATTCCGCACGAGAAGGAAAACCAGCGACTTCTCAAAGAAGGCTTCCCTTGGTATGGAGAAGACCTTATAGCCAACTACGACTTCCCTATCATCCGCGATTCCATAAGCATCAACGCCGAACTGGACTCGCTGCTGAGAATGCGCGCGCCTTACTTTTCCGTCATTGAGAACATGGAGGAAATCCAGATAGCTCGCTTTAATGCCGACTTTGAAAAAGAGCACTCCAACATCAGCCCAAGGCTGAAGATAGCCATCGAGCGGTCTATCCGGAGGATATACGCTACGGGTATCATAAACACAGACCCTTGCCAGGAGATGGCAAAGGACACCCTACACCAAATTAAAATAGTAAAAGACAAGGAGTCTATACTGAAGCTCTTCACGGACTATTACTCCACGAAGATCGTCTATGACCACCTCTTCGACGACCCGCAGCTGGCACAGAACCGCTCTCTGCTCAGCGACAACGAGTTGCAGGAATATCTTAAGCCTAACATCGTCTATAACGACAGCCTTAACCAACAGGAAATCAACGACATACAAGAATCCATCATTCCTACTGGAGAGCTTATAAAGAAGGGCACGAAGCTCATCAGCCGAGGCGAACTCGTCACTAAGGAAAAATCAAGACTCATAAAGTCTTACGATACAGCCTCTTCACAGAAACATAAAAACAACCTCTACGGACAGTCAACAAGAATAGGACAGATCATCTACGTACTCGTGATGCTGACCCTGCTCTATTTCTATATCTCGCTCTTCAGAAAGGACTATTTCGAAAAGCCGCGTCTGCTGCTGATGCTATTCCTGATGATTACATTCTTCGCAGTGGTCGTGGCAACGATGATGCGCTATACGTTCTATAATGTATATCTGCTGCCTTTCGCCATCCTGCCGATGTTCATCCGCGTGTTCATGGACTCCAGAACGGCATTCTTCAGCCATGTGGTGATGATTCTGATATGCGCCATAGCACTGAACTACCAGTACGACTTCATCATCATCCAGCTTGTGGCAGGTGCCGTTGCTATCTTCTCCATGCGACATCTTACAAGGCGCTCAGAGGTTTTCATTGCTGCCCTATACGTCACCATAGCCACACTGATAATATATACAGCCCTGCAATTCATGCAGGACAAGCCATGGTTTGAGTACGATTTTTCATATCCTAAGTCGTTCATAGCCAACGGAATACTCCTTCTCTTCGCCTACCCTGCCATGTATCTCGTGGAGCGTGTCTTCGGCTTTACCTCTGACGTAACGCTCATCGAGCTCTCCAACACTTCACACCCACTCCTGCGCAATCTCTCAATGGTGGCTCCCGGCACTTACCAGCACTGTACCATGGTGAGCAATCTGGCAGCAGAGATAGCGGAGAAGATTGACGCTCAGAGCCAGCTGGTTCGCACCGGCGCACTCTATCACGACATAGGAAAATCCGTCAATCCGGAGAACTTCATAGAAAACCAGAACGGCATTCCTAATCCATTGGAGACAAAGGACAGACGCGAGGCTGCGGGAATTATCATCTCGCACGTGACTGAAGGCATCCGACTGGCGAAGGAAGCCGGTCTGCCAGAAGAGATCATCGACTTCATCCGCACTCACCACGGCATCGGTTGTACCAAGTATTTCTACCTAAACTATAAGTCGGAACATCCAAAAGAGGAAGTCGATCCGAAGGATTTCTCATACGACGGACCTAATCCGCAGACCAAGGAGCAGGCTATCCTCATGATGGCTGATGCCGTGGAAGCTGCCGCACGCTCACTGCCTGACCACACGGAAAGCAGCATAACAACGCTGGTGAACAACATCATCGACGGTCAGGTAAAGGACGGATTCTACGACAACTGTCCGCTTAACTTCAAAGACATAAAAGACGCAAAAGAGGTTCTCATCGAACGACTCATGGCAATCTACCATACTCGCATCGCTTATCCAAAGGAGAAGTGAAAAATTAAAGATTAAAGATTAAAAATCACTTTTGAATCTGTCCTTGTGCAACTGTTATTGCATCGTGACTGAGTTCCTTCTCATCGCCTACCGCATCAAGAACTTTGTCTGCTAACCATAGGGTCAGCATCTCTTTCTCGTCTTGATGCAAATACTCTGCGAGTTTGATTACCTGTTCACGTTTTGCTCGTCTGTCACCACGTTCAATCTTACTGAACATTGGCGTGTCAATCTCTAGTAGTGCAGCTAATTGTCTTTGCAACACTCCTTGCTCGTCTCTGAGCTCTCTAATTTTATTTCCGAATAACATATCTGTTACGTTTAATATTCAATGTTAATGTTGACTCCGTCATAAATATCGTTGATTAGCACATCTATCCGTCAAACGAAGAATCGCCTTCTGTCGGTCATAGTTGTAAGTGTCAGTGCCAATTCCTTCCACTCACACTGAGCGTTCTCTTGTGGGTACTCGCGGAGTAGGTATTGTTGAAGTTCGAGTTCAAGCATATTCTGTTCACTTTATTATCTCCCAATGACCACCCTTATCTGGTCCAACACGTTTAAGTATTCCTTTTTCCTGCAAGACCTTAAGATTGTATTTTATTCCATCTTCGGTAATTCCTTCTATGGATTGAACCATCATCCGACGACTTGCCTCTGGATGTTGATTCAAAAACTCCAGAATTACTTTTTGCATAGTTGAAAGTTTCTGGGTAGTTTTCTGGGTAGTTTTCTGGGTAGTCTCAGGGACATTTTCCGTTTCTTCATCCCTTTCTTTACCGATTTTCTTCAGGTATGCATCTTCGTCAACGAATGCCTCATGTATCTTGATCGTAGCCAGAAAATACTGATTATGTTCATCCTTCTCCATCAACTCAAAGAACGGCAGGTCACGGATGCCATCAACTCTTGAACCAATCTTGCAGACACTCTCAAAGAGTTTTGCCTTATTGATGAAGTTCATGTAGCGGTCGCCATTCGGATCACTGGCACCACGTTCACATCGAACTGTTCGGGATTTGATAGAATTTCATTATTGTTGATCCAATCTCTTCAAAACCCTCCAGGGACTTCGATTATCCTTCGTGGTTTTTTCTATAAATCCGTTTTTGCGAAGAAAGGAAATATCGCTTTCTATGGTTCTTATACCAAAGCCAATCACTCCCGCAATGTGTCTCGCAGTTTCAAATCCATTTGTTGAAATCATGGTAAGTATAATATGTTGACGTTTAGTAAGTTGTATTCCGCAATCACTCCCGCAATCACTCCCGCAATTTGACTCGTCAACAGATGTAACACTTGTAGGCATCGGGAACACCATCACAATAGTTCCATCTACGAGAAGTTTGTAGAATGGTTCAGGGACATTCTGGCTCTTACAAGCATCTATCATACGCTGTATGCCCGATCCCCAACTCTCCAGCCAAGTGGTCTTGTAAAGTACGCTGGCAATAAGAGGGTTGAATGGTTTTGAGGCATGCATCTGCTTGATATTATCGGGTGTGATGCCTACTGGAAATCGACCAGGATTGCCAATCTCTATACGATCATCATATATGGCAAGGCTAACAGAGGCAGAGATGGAATCATAGCTGCGATGACAGAGGGCGTTAATCAAGGCTTCTCGTAGTGCTTCATACGGAATGTCGAGATTCTCCTCTCGTTGAAGGCCGACCACCTTGCCATGCAGATTAAGGTGTTTAAAGCAGAAGGCAACCCCCTCGTCAAGAAGTTCGAAGAAGTTTCCCTGGACTTGCTTATTATCGATGAACTCCATCTTGTCTGTACCCTTGAAACGAGCCATTCGGAGTTTCAGCTGGCTGTAGAATTTGGGAGTCTTGGCAAACAGGGCTACTGCAGCCTGAAGTGGGCTGCCGTCTTTGAGGAGAGAGAAGCGCGAAAGTATTTCTTCTGCAGGCAAAGACAAGGCACCTTCGAGCAGACGACCACCGCGAACACCCATACGGACGGCATTCATGATGTGCTCCTCGTTCAGATCATCGATGGTGAAATCATCAGCAATCTGGTTTTCCCATGCAAACAGATGGGGCTTTGCGGCTTTCAGTCGCTCTTCAAACATCTCTCTTGGCATCTCCTGAGTCGTACTCTCTACCTTGTAGTAAGGGCAACCGTGATAGGTGTAAGGCGACTTGCCCCAAACCCATCCGTCAAAATGCATAGCAATTACCTTATCCTCCGAATCGGGAATTTCGATGTACTCCACATGTACAGCAAGTTTGGGTGCAAGGTGACTCAATGCCTGGGCAATCTCGCGCTGGGTGTTATCGGTGACCTGTTGACCGAGTATCTTCAAAGATTTGGGTGCAACACCGAATATCAGCCATCCTCCCTCGGTGTTGAGGAAAGCGCAAGCCGAATGCATGCCATCTTTAAGCTCACCTGTTGTCTTCTTGAGTTCCAGCGTGCGATGCTCATCGTTAACTATTAGTGTCTTTAATTCGTCTATTGTCATACTATTTCTCCCACAATTGAGGGTTAATTAAGTTCGCCATTTTGTAGTTAAACATTTCCAGAAGTTCTTCTTTGTGCTCTGGAAACTTTTCGAGAGTTCTTACTACAGTTTGTAAAGGTAAGCACATTTTTACTTGATCTTCGCCTTCACCACAGCTTCATCATGAGCATCTTCATACACATTCGTTTCTGGTTGTGTGATTACAAGCAGCCCATCTCCAAACTGGAAGGCAATCTGCTCTTTCTCTATGTATGCCAAGAGTGCTTGGCGAGATATTATTTTATTCATGTTATATCAATTCTATTTTATTTCCGTATTTACTTGTCATTTAACGTAAACCTTCGTATTTCCCCTACCTTCTGACGTTATACCAGTCGGCTGTATGCAGAAGTCGCGTAACTCATTTGCAGCCGTTGAGTGAGGAAGATAGGTCATAGCTTCGTAATCGCGAACTCTCATGAAGTGGTGTTCGGCAATGTAATCTTGTGCCATTTTCAATCGTTCTTCACGTGTGTAAGGTGAACGATTATTGGGCGAGTCATATCCCTTATGCAACTTGCATTTGCGAGCAATGTCCCTTACCATCTGCTTCTCGGGACGAAAGTTCACACCACGGACAGCAATTCGCTTTGCATTGACTTTCTTTCCATTTCCTTCAAAGTCCTCAACCTCATTGTCGTCCATCACGCCAATGGAGAGGCTAAACGTGCCCAACTCATCAATCGTAATGGTGTGCCCCTCAGCAAGCCAACGTTTCATTTCGTCAACCATACGGCACATCACCTTGGATACGTCACCTTTTTTCAATCCTGAACCAGGGTAACATATCTTGTTGATGAATTCTTCAGAGCGAAGGTTGCTGTAAGTTTTGATCTTATAGTAAGCCTTTCGTTCGCCTGTGCCGTTCATGTCCGGCATTTCTCTTTTGATGTATTCTGCCATAACATTACAACTTGAAATAACTAATTTATGCCGCAATATAACGAGTTTTTATCGATGATTGCGAAATGTCTTTTAATTGTGATGCAGCCATATCTAATTATTCTTTATTTAACACCTTCCAGACACCTTTGTTGGACTTGCCTTCTTTTATTATGTAACCCTCTTTTCTAAGGAAATTAAGTTCGCGCTCTATGGTTCGGGCACTAACCGCCAAAGTAGCCGCCAAAGTAACCGCCAAGGTTTTGGCTGTTACATTACCATCAGTCTTAATGGCGTTACAGATAATGCGCTGTCGTTCAGTCAGTTTGTCATCTCCGACATTCCCGACAAAGTTCTCGCCATTCTGAGACTTGTTCTCCTTGCTTTTCCTCCAGAAGGTAACGGTTACGTCATGTGCTGTTGCTGTCCATTCTGGTTCAGGAACGCCATATTCTTTGCAGATTTGCACGATGCGTTCAACACCAGTTCCCCAGCGTTCGAGATAAGCCGTGAGGTAAAGAACTTGTGCTATTGACTTGTTGCGTGGGTAGGACCTGTGTGGCTCCTTAATCTTCTCCACAGGAATCTCGGGAGGCAGACAACCAGGATTACTTATCTCAACACGATCGTCATAGATGGCAAGTGTGACGTTGGCAAGCGTTCGTTCTATCTGACGATGGCAAAGGGCGTTGATCAATGCTTCACGCATGGCTTCAACTGGCAGTTCCAGTTTCTCTTCACGAACCAACCCTACCACTTTGCCGCCAATCTTCAGGTTGTTCATCAGGAATGTGATGCCAGCATCCAGCATATTGAAGAGATTGCCTTTCGCGAACTTGCTATCCACGAAAATACTCTTTGTCGTGCCACGGAAGCAGGCCATGGCAAGTTCTACTTGTGGGTACTCATTGAACTTGTGTGCAAAGAGAGCTGCAGCCGCATTGATGAGTTTTCCGTTCCTCTGTAATTCCAATCTGTCAAGGAGCTGTTCTGTTGTGTCTTCTGCGGCTGAAGCATGGATGCGACCGTTGTTGATTCCACTTCTTACAACGCGCCTAATGAGTGATTCGTCAAGGTCGGCTATTGTATGCGAATCGCATATCTGTGTGTCCCAATGGAACCTGTTAGCATCGCGTTTGCGAAGCATATCGTTATACATCGTTTGAGGCATAAGAATTGTGGTGCTCTCTAACTTATAGTATGGCTTACCATCAAAAACGTACGGAGCATCAGAATAAAGGCGTTTGTCAGCATGAAGCACGATTAGTTGCAACCCATTGGAATCTGGCACGTCAATATATTCCACACCCATATTTATAGCTGGTTCCAACTTGCGGATTTCGCGACCTATCTCTTGACGAGTGTTGTCCGTCACCATCTGTCCTATGATCTTCAACGACTTAGGAGCTATCCCAAAGATGACGTACCCACCATCACTATTGAGCATGGCACACAACGAGTGCATACCATCCTTCAATTCGCCCGTGGTCTTCTTCATCTCCAGCGTGCGAAGTTCATCTGATGCTATTAGCGTTTTTATTTCGTCTATCGTCATATTGTTATTCCTACAATTGAGGATTTAAGTGATGATAAAAAATTAACTTGGTACGATTTGTGATGTGAGCTTTTTATGGTAACAACTCATCTTTTGGCTGTTTTTGTTTCATTCATCGGTTACGATGCCCGCATCGCGCCCTCTTCATGAAGCAAAAGCATCTCAAAAATCTGAGGTTAAATCGTACCAATTTATTTTTTCACCATCACTAAATTGCCATATTGTACTTGTATGTTCGATCAAGAATCAGTTCAAAGAGAATAACAAAAATCCCGCAATCTTCATAAGCACAAGATTAGGGTGGCGCGTACCATTGTCGAGCAGGTCCGCGTCACACAAGCCTATGCACTTATACATTGGAGGAACTCTGAGTGCTTTCATTCGTTATGCCTCAATTAGATTGTTTGCTATTGCCTCTTTCTTTGAAATGCAAATCATCACTCCAACTCCATCGAGGAGGAATAGGACATCATCGTCCATTGACCAATCTGTCAGTTCTGGCCATCCATCTTTAGCCCATCTGTCGTGCTTGGTATAAACTTCCACACGATTAGCTCTGCGGAAATATTTAAGAAGAGATTCTTTGTTCTCCTTCTCATTATCGTTAGAAACGTTCATGAGTTCACCACAAAACTGGTAAACAACTTCGTTTGACTCAACATACGTGCGGAGTACGTCCGCTATTATTTTGCTTGTCATATCGTTATTATGGTATATCTTTCTAATTATGTGCACATAAAGAAATCCGTCGCCTCTTCATGGTTCAGGGATAATATGTTTTTCGCTGTTTTAGCCATTTATTTGGGTAGCAGGTTGGCGTAATTGACTTTTCATGTTTAGAATTGTCATATTTCGGACACAAAATTAATAATAAATATTGTAAACACAATCAAATGGAATGAGAAATCATAAGATTTTATGAATTTTTAACCAAAAAGGCAACTACAAGTAGCACTTTTACCCATAGTTGCCCACATTTATGAGCCTGTTATGCTCATAAATTCTACATAGACACTCCTTTGTCTTTTTTCATTGGTGCGCCCAAACCTCTTTTCCGTCAATCTTAGCCTCTGACAAGTTTGCTCAGAGGCTTTTTTGTACCATCAATTTTACCGATTTTTGTGTATTGCAGAATCCTCAGGTTTGCCGTAACTTTGCACCATGAAAAAGCAGTGAAGACGGAAGAGTGAATCTGTGATTCCATAAGGATGTCGTGGAAGGTGTATTTCGTTGAATCACAGCAGAGTACCATCCTTTTCGACATGAGTTTCGTACTCTATTGAAAAAAAAGCAGAGTTGGTAATCGGTCGGAACTGTTTCAATATCCAGTACCCATATAGGGTTAACCATTTTTAGGTAGTTGGACATCATAGTAAAATTGCAAAACAATCAAACAAGTAGATCGAAATATGTTACGACACATTATTTTATTTATAGCATTCAGCATAGGCGGTGTTTGCGCCATGGCTGAAGAGGCAGACAGCTTGGCGAACAGAACGTCTCGTTTTACGCTTGGTGGCTATGGAGAGGCAGTGATGACACGTAATTTCTATAGTCAGAGTTTCAACCGATACAATGCGCCTGAGAAATATGCAAAGGATGCGAGTCATGGGCGTTTTGATTTGCCGCATGTGAACATCAACATGGGTTACGACTTTGGCAAAGGATGGAGCATGGGTACCGAAATTGAGTTTGAACATGGTGGCGCTGGCACAGCCGTTGAACTGGAAGCAGAAGAGAGCGGTGAGTATGAGGCAGAAACCGAGAAGGGCGGCGAAATTGTGCTTGAGCAGTTCTGGATCAACAAGCGCTTCATGCAGGGCGAAGTGAACATCAAGGCGGGCGAGATTATCGTGCCAGTAGGGTTAAGCAACGCCTATCACGAGCCCATACATTTCTTTACCTGCTACCGTCCGGAGGGCGAGGCTACCATTCTGCCCAACACGTGGCATCAGTTGGGTGTGTCGCTTTGGGGACGAGTGAAGGATTGGCGCTACGAGATGCAGTTCCTCTCTGCACTCAATTCAGAGAGTTTCAGCGCTGAGAACTTTGTGCACTACGGCAGTACAAGTCCCTACGAGTACAAGGTAGCAAACAGCTACGCCAGTGCTTTTCGTTTGGACAACTTCAGCGTCAAGGGCTTGCGACTGGGCGTGAGCGGCTATTACGGACATACGTTCCGCAACTCCATCAAGACCCCGGGAGCATCATACGATGATGTAAAGGGAGCACTCTCCATAGCCAGTTTCGACTTTACGCTGAACCGCTGGAACTGGATCGTCCGTGGCAACATCGACTATGCCCATCTCAGCGATGCAGATGCCATTTCAGCTTATAACCAGTCGAACTGGACACATCACAAGTATCAGGATGGCAATCCGTTCAAGTACTCCAACATAGCCAGCAATGCCTTTGACGCAGGCATAGAGGCAGGTTACGTCATTGCCCGACTGCTGATGCCAAAGAGACACGATAATCTCTATGTCTTCGGTCGTTATGAGCATTACAACAGTGTGGCATCGGGTACGTACAAGAGTATGTACCGCTACTGTCAGAAGAACCGCTTTGCCGTGGGTTTCAACTACAAACCAGTGAAGGAGGTAATCATCAAAGGCGAATACTCATACCGCGCCTTCCAGAAACCGAACAACAACGGTCTAAACGCTGACAGCCCACTCTATGTTCAACCTTACAATAATGAACCAAACATAAGCCTGAGTGTGGCATACTGCGGATGGTTTCTTTAATTCATAATTCATAATGCATAAATCACAAATCAAAATTATCAAAAGCAAATGAAAACAACAAAACTGATGGCAGTGCTGATGGCTGTCGTAATGAGCATGACAATGGCGTCTTGCTCTGAGGATGAGGTAAACACAGAGGTAGTGAATGGTTCGCAGGAGGCACTGAATGCTGCCTGTGCGCAGTGGAAACTGGCACGTGCCGACTGGGAGAACACCGAGGCATTCCTCTTCGGTGCTGCCGATGAGTATTCCATTGACCCACACACCGACACATGGCCTGTGGATCAAGTGGCGCTGGCAAACATTCTGCGCGACAATTCTATCATGGCTGACATTAATAATAAGGTGCGCACGATGAACTCCTCTGTGCTGGGTTACCACGGCATAGAGTATGTGCTGTTTCGCGAGGGTCAACCTCGTCAGGTGAGCCAGATCACTGCGTTGGAATACAACTATGTATGTGCCGTGGCACGCGACCTTTACCAGGCTACCTGCGTACTCGAAACCACATGGTCGGGAGCCACTTCGGGCGATCGTTACAACGAGACCATCGACTATCTCCGTACGCGCTCCTCGCTTGATGACGAAGGCGATGTGACGGGTGAGAGCCTGGCTTACTTCAACTTCGGCAAGGACTTCAAGACCACTGGCGGAACATACGACACCTCGCTCGATGCCACCATCCAGATTGTGGAGGGTGCGCGCGACATTATCTCCGAGGTAGGAGGTTCAAAGATTGGTTTGCCTTACACAGGCGAGGACAAGTCGTACATCGAGTCGCCATACGCCTACAACAGCATCATCGACTTTTACGACAATATCGTGAGCTGCCAGAATGCCCTGTATGGTGCAATGGGTGCAACCTCGCCTAATGAGAAATCGCTTATCTACTTCTGCCTGAACTCTAGCAACGAAACGCTGAAGAGTGCAGCCAAGGATGTGCAGACAAAACTCAATGTCGCCCTCTCTGCTATCCATAGCATGAAGGCACCATTCGCCCTGTACTACACTGACAGCTCATGCAAGGCAGCCATCGATGCGCTCGGTGAACTCGACTCTACGCTTGATGTGCTCACCCAGCATCTGGAGGCTTACCGCGACAATCAGACGGTACAGAACCAGTGTCAGGTTATCAACGAGAACTATGTGGATGCTGTTGTGGTGCCAACGTATCGCTCACTCTGCAGCAATGCTTATACGCTCTATCAGTATATTCTGAAGATTAAGGGATAAAGGCATTTAGCATTTACAATTTACCATTTACTATTTACAATTTACCATTTTCGCACTTATGAAAAGACATAATATCGCACCATTCGCACTGGGTATGCTTCTGCTTGCATCGTGCTCAGATAAAGACAGTGAGATGTTGGGTTGGGACATTGACGATCCAACCCCCATCGACTACCCAGAGGACTATTTTGCCGGTGGACAGCTCGGTACCACCAGCGTGACGGCATCTACTGCCTACAAACAACCTACCCTTGCCGTGGAGAATGCTGGCATGGTTACCGCATTCAACGAGGGCGAATATCTCTTCGAAAGAGATTTCAACACCAACACCTCGGGCGCATTCAAGGGTCTCGGTCCCGTGTATGTGCGTCCTGGCTGTCTGTATTGCCACCCTGGTTATGGTCATGGCGCACGACAGGATGTCTATAAGGCTGACCTTCACCGCAATGGCTATCTGCTCGTAGTCTATGACAAACAGACAGATGCCTACATACGCAGCGTGGCAGGTATGCCGCAGACGGGTGCAGTGAAGCCTTTCAAAGCTCCTATCGACGAGAATCAGATTGATATTCAGTGGCGTGCCTACAACGACGAGTGGGGCAACAAGTTTGACGATGGCGAGACATACAGCCTCACCTATCCCGAAGTCAGCATTCCTGCATCGGCATACTATGCTCCTGTAGTAGTGCAGCGTGGTGGACAGGACATCGTCATTCCTGCAGAAGATGTAGCGGGTGAGATTGGCGTGCGCCTGGAGTCAACCATCGGCATCTACGGCACAGGTCTTCTTGATGCCATCGACGATGATGCCATCACGGCACAGTGGAAGGCTGAGTCGCCATACGTGACACTCAATCCTGCCATGTGGGATCAGCAGACAGACACATGGAAGAGTTATTACTCCAACTCGCTGCAGGGCGACGGCACTAAGTATGTACGTCGTTTCACTTACGCCATGTCACGTGGTCCGCTGATGGATGCAGCTGGTGCCAACGCCATTTGGAACATCACCAACGTGACACGTCCTGACCGTCGTTACCACTACCTTGACCTCGCTGGCAAGTATTATGCCGAGAAGTCATCAAAAGACCCTGAGGTACAGGCAGGTTTCGCAGAATATATCAACCTCGTTGACCCAGACAAACAGCATCCCGAATGGCATACTGCCGATGCAGAGAACAACATCTACACCTATCTTACCAGCAAGCAACTGGAGCCTGAGATGACTGGTGAGCAATACAAGAACCTAATGATTTGGCACCGTGGTCTTGCCGTTCCTGCTGCCCGCAACACCACTACTGAGGACTTCAAGGAGGGCAAGCGATTGTTCACCGAGATTGGTTGTGCACAGTGTCACCGTCCTTCGTGGACAACTGGCGACGACAATATTCAGGATCCGAACCTCCTCTTCTCCAATGCCGACATGCCTCGTTACCCTCATCAGAAGATCTGGCCTTATACTGACATGGTGCAGCATCGTCTCTTCATGAAGAATGACCTGCGCACAGGCTGGTGCCGTACTACTCCGCTTTGGGGCAGAGGCTTGGCAAAGAAATGCGGTTCGGGTACGGAACGTATGCACGACTGTCGCGCTCGTAATGTGGTTGAAGCCATCATGTGGCATGGCTGCACCAACGAAGGCGGCAAGAGCGATGCTTACGACACTGTGAAGAAGTTCCGCAATCTCAGCAAGAAGGAACGCGATCAAGTTGTATATTTCATTGAATCTATATAAGACAAAATTTAGCCATTTTGAATAAATATACTATCATCATCCCATACACACTGCTCATGGTGTGTATGGGATTGGCAACAATCGTCGAACGCAGTTTCGGCACTTCGACCGCCAGCACCTGCATCTATGGTGCGTGGTGGTTCGTGGCGTTGTGGGGCATACTCGCTATCGTAGGTCTCGCCTACATCATACAGCGCAAATTGTATAAGCGCTTGTGCGTCTTTGCTCTGCACCTATCGTTCGTGGGCATCCTTGCCGGAGCATTGATAACATTCCTTATGGCTCAGCGAGGTACTGTTTCGCTGTGTATGGACAAGGAAACGGCATCGTTTCTGACGGAGGAAGGTCAGGTCGAGCGCTTTCCCTTTGCCGTCACGCTCCATGACTTCCGCATCGTCAATTATCCCGGCACCGACGCTCCAATGGATTATGTCAGTACGCTTTATTGCCCTACCACGGATGACACCCTGGACGTGTCAATGAATAATATCGCCACCATCCGTGGCTATCGTTTCTATCAGTCGCAGTATGACGACGATATGCAGGGATGCACCATGCTCGTCAGCTATGACCCTTGGGGTATCGGCATCACCTATACGTTCTATCTCACCCTGCTGCTTTCAATAGTCGGCATCATCGTGACGCGATTTCGGAGTCACCTTCGCCTCTCTGCCCGTACGGCTGCAATGGTTATGATGCTGATGATGAGTGTGGGGACATACGCACAGGACGGTTCTGCACCTGCTGTGGCATCGAACGCGATGAATGAGGTTGCAGTCCTCTACAATGGTCGTATCTATCCGCTCAATACTGCCGCTACCGACTTTGTCACCAAACTCACAGGCAAACCTTCGTGGAATGGGTACAGTGCCGAGGAAATCTTCCTTGGTTGGATGATCTATTACGACGATTGGGAGCGCCAACCACTCGTCAAGGTCAAGTCTGCCGAGGTACAGCGCATCATCGGCATTGATGGCAGATGGGCTTCGCTCAGAGACTTCTACACCTCAGACGGCAAGTACAAACTGCAAAGTCCGCTTGCCCAGAATCCTACTGACAAGAATCTGCGAGAGGCAGACGAGAAAGTGCGCCTGGTCAGCATGTTCTATTCAGGAGAGTTCCTCAAGATTTTTCCTTTCGATGGCAGTTGGTATTCGCCTGGCAGCACGTCTCTTCCACGCAACATTCCGGAGCGCGAGTTTCAGTTCATCAAGCACGCCATGGATCAGTGGGTGCAGGCTGTGCTGGACAAGGATGAAACACATGCAAATATACTTGTGGAAAAGATAAAAAACTACCAGCACGCGCATGCCGACATTCCTTCTACTCTGACACTTGAAGTCATCTACAACAAAATTCTTGCACAGCGTTGGGCGGTTTACCTTTTCCTTACGCTGAGTCTCCTGCTATGCATTGTCGGCATGGTCAAGACCACTCGCTCCCCTTACCTGCATATCACGGCACTCGCTGTAGGCATATCACAACTGATCTATCTGACAGTCTTGATTGTCATGCGATGGATTATCAGTGGTCATGTACCTCTGAGCAACGGATTCGAGACCATGCAGTTCCTTTCGTGGGTGTTAACACTGTTGTGGCTTGTGATTCCGGCAAAGAAGGCACATGTTCTCCTTGTATCTTCCTTTGCTATGCTTGTCTCTGTCATTGCCAACGGTTCGCCTCAAGTTACCCCTCTCATGCCAGTACTTCACTCTCCTCTGCTCACTCTTCACGTGCTCTGCGTCATGCTGGCATACGCCATCTTTGCGTTGCAGGCTATTGAGGCAGCAGCAGGATTGACGCGCTGTGCTTCCTCCTGCAGCGTACAGAATCTTGAGGTCTCAAGGCATTCGCTCACCACATGGAACCTCATGGGTGTGTTGATGCTCACCATCGGCATCTTCCTTGGAGCCGTATGGGCGAATGTGTCATGGGGACGTTATTGGGGATGGGATCCCAAGGAAACGTGGGCGCTCATCACGCTCATGATCTATGCCGTACCACTGCATCCGTCATTGATTCCGCTGCGTGGCAAGGCATTCCACTGGTACATCCTTCTGGCGTTCCTCTCTGTCCTGATGACCTATTTCGGAGTAAACTATCTGCTGCCGGGCATGCACTCGTACGCATAGCAAGATTTAAGGTTCAATAAGGTCAAAAAATAGTTAATTTGTACGCACCATACCAGGCTATAATCATCTTCCTGCCGCAGAGGCTCTTGGCTTCAGATGGCAAGAAAAGGAAGGGTAAATTTGCTAAACACATAAAGCAAAATAACATATCTAAAGAAAAAGTTTTATATATTTAGGCAGATTGAAAGCCGAAAACTTTCGGTAGAAAATCTATTTTGACTAACTTTGCGCCGTGTTTTCTGACCTTTTGACCCCATAAATGGTTAAAAGTCGGAGCTGACACCCACGTCAAAATACATCAATAATAACCTAACATAAACCACAAAATTTAAACTTTAGACATGTTTAAGAATTTCTTCGGCTACCACATCGTAGCTGAGTATCACAAGAAAAAAGACCCTAAGCGTTGGCACATTTCGGGTTTCGTAAAGGCTCTTATCGCCTCTCTTATCGCTATTGTAATATGCTGTCTTCCAACAGAATCATTCGGAATCGACGGCTTCACTTTCAACGAGAAAATCGTGGTTGCCCTCTTTGTTTGGGCAGCAATAATGTGGGTTTCTGAGGCTATTCCGTCATGGTCAACCTCCGTACTGATTATCGTTATCCTCCTGCTGACGGTCAGCGACAAAGCCCTGTCATTCATGGCTCACGAAGGTGTTGCAAGCACAGTGGGTGGCGAAGAAGTAATCTTTGGTGCTCCCGTTTCATACAAAAGCCTCCTTGCCTCTTTTGCCGATCCTACGATCATGCTCTTCATCGGAGGTTTCGTGCTTGCCATCGGTATGTCTAAGGTGAAGCTTGACCTCGTTGCGGCACGTATCATGCTCAAGCCATTCGGCACAAAGTCAGAGAACGTTCTTCTCGGCTTCATCCTCGTAACGGCAATTTTCTCTGCTTTCGTATCAAACACAGCTACCGCAGCCATGATGCTTGCCTTCCTGACTCCTGTCCTCAAGGCACTTCCTGCTGACGGAAAAGGTAGAATTGCACTCGCTATGGCTATCCCTGTAGGCGCTAACCTCGGTGGTATTATGACGCCTATCGGTACTCCTCCTAACACAATCGCCCTCGGGTACCTCAACGAAACTCTTGGTGCAGACATCTCTTTCGGCTCATGGGTAGCAAAGATGGCTCCATTCGTAATCATCCTGCTCATCATTGCATGGTTTCTGCTGCGCTTCCTCTTCCCATTCAAGCAGAAGAAGATTGAGCTGAACATCGAGGGGCAGCTTGAACCTGGCAAGCAGGCACACATCGTAATCGCAGCATTCATCATCACCATATTCCTCTGGTGCTTCTCTGACCCTCTCGGACTCGGTCTCAACAGCTATATCGTAGCAATGATTCCTGTAGCACTGTTCGCTGCAACAGGCGTTCTCACTCGCCGTGACCTTGAAGAAATCAACTGGAGTGTACTCTGGATGGTTGCCGGAGGTTTTGCTCTCGGCCTTGCCCTCAACTCCACTAAACTCTCTGACCACCTCGTAGGTGCTATTCCTTTCGGTCAATGGTCGCTGATCGTTGTGATGATTGTGGCAATGCTTGTCTGCTTCCTCTTCTCTAACTTCATCAGTAACTCAGCAACAGCTTCTCTGCTCGTTCCTGTGCTCGGCGTCGTAGCAGGCGCTATGACAACACATACAGGCAACGCAAGCATCGCTCCTCGTATGCTCGTGGCAGTTGCTATCGCTGCATCAGTTTCAATGATGCTCCCTATATCTACTCCTCCTAACGCCATCGCACATTCTACAGGAATGATTGAGCAGAAGGACATGGTAAAGGTTGGTGCCATTATGGGATTCCTCGGACTCGGTCTCGGACTCTGCTGGCTCTTCCTCGTGTTCTAAGAATACTAAACATTTTTATAATTCAGCTCTCTTGTTGTAGGGCGAGGATTTCCGAGCCGCGATTCAGGTTTTATTCCCGCAATCGGCTCGGAAATCCTCGCCCTACATCTTTCTCAATCGTCAATACTTGGCGGCAAAAAACGTCCCCAAAAAAGCCAGTTTCCCACTAATAGGAATTTAGCCCAAAAAGTGCTAAAAACGCGGTGTGTGCGCACACACCCATTGACAATCATCAAAAAAGGCATATATTTTCAAACATTAATGCAGAAAATGTTTTGTCAGTTTACGAAAACCTCCTACCTTTGCATCGTCAAACAACGAATAAGGTGTTATTCAGAATTTGACACTAACCCTCACACGGGTAAAAAGATTAGGATATAATTTTCATTAGGTTAGTATAAGGTTAGTTATTAATTTTTGATAGGTTAGTTTTATTTAAGGTAAACAAAAGATTGTGATAACAAAAAATTGGTCACCGTGAGGCCGCCAATTTTTCCCTTTGATAGTTTTTTTGTTTAGATAGCAGTGCGTTGCAGCTCGTGAGAGATGTAGCGCATTTTTTATTTCCCTAATCATCCTATAAAGGTCAAAAAAACAGCCTCTACACATTAATATATGCTCTTTTCGTTCGCTTTTTTGCACTTTTTTCCCTAATTTTGCCGCGTTAAGACCGACTTTTCCCATAAGGTCTGCCACTCATCTCCTTGAAACATAACAAAAACAAACACAATAAAGGTATGAAAAAGCTAACCCTTATCATCTGCCTCATTGCAATGACGCTCACAGCTTCCGCACAGCAGGTAGCTTTCCCCGGAGCACAGGGCTTCGGACGCTTTGCAAAGGGCGCACGTGCATCATCGTCACCAACTGTCTATCATGTGACAAACCTGAACGATTCCGGTTCGGGCTCTCTTCGTGATGCTGTTTCACAGAGTAACCGCATCGTCGTATTCGACGTGAGCGGCGTTATCAAGATCAACAGCCGAATCGTCTTCAAGAGCAACCTCTACGTTGCCGGACAGACAGCTCCGGGCGAAGGCGTTACTGTCTATGGCAACGGCGTTTCGTTCTCAGGAGCAAGCAACATCATCTGCCGCTACCTCCGTGTAAGAATGGGTCACGGCGGCGACTCAGGCAAAGACTGTGCCGGCATTGCTAACGGTACAAACATGATCTTTGACCATTGTTCCTTCTCTTGGGGACTGGACGAGACATTCTCCATCAACTCCGACGGTGGCGCGCTCGGCGACATCACGCTCCAGAACTGTATCTTCGGACAGGGTCTCCTCTCCCACTCTGCCGGCGGTCTGATGCAGGCTGACAACATCACGCTCTACCGCAACTTCTATTGCGACAACTCTACACGAAACAATAAGGTGAAGGGCAAGAACCAGTATGCCAACAACGTGGTTTACAACTGGCAGAACGGTTGCTACATCATGGGTGGCGACTCTGAGGGTCAGAGCTACTGCAACATCCAGTCTAACCTCTTCATCAACGGTCCTGCAAAGGGTGGCGACGCTTTCGGCGGCGGTAACTCAAACTTCCACTTCTATGCCGACGACAACTGGCAGGACAGCAACCTTGACGGCGTCTTCAACCCTTCTCTCATCACAAAAGACGGTGGCGGCGACCGCGTACAGACTCCTTACGCTTATCCTGAACTGGAACTCTTCTCAGGAAAGGAACTCCTTGAAAAGAGCATCCCTACCGTTGGTGCTTCTCTTCCATATCGCGATCAGAGCGACTGCTACATGGTTGACGAGGTAATGTCTCTCGGTAAGCAGGGTAAGATCATCACTTACGAGACATCACTCCCTATCGGTGCTCCAGACACATGGAACTGGTGGAAAGGCACTAAGCCTGCTGACGCTGACGGCGACGGTATGCCTGACGCATGGGAAACAGCCAACGGCACAAACCCTAACAGCAACGATGCTACCGTTATAGCTGACAACGGCTACCTTAACATCGAGAACTACATCAACTCCATCAGTGCTGACTCTCGCCAGTATTTCCTCCGTGCTCCTATCACGCTCACTCTCGCAAAGGCTACGCTCAACTCTCTTGAAATCTCTTGGCGCGACTACACCTACGCTGAGGAAGGCTTTGCTGTTGAGGTTCAGAAGAATGGCTCATGGGTAGAGGTAGGCACTACAGCTGCCAATGCCACTTCATATACAATCACAGACCTTGAAGCTGCAAAGAAATACGGCGTGAGAGTACGCGCCTTCGGAACAGACAATGGCAACAAGGCTTACTCAGAATACGCTACAGGCGAGTTCACTACCCGTCAGGGCAATGTGGAGACTATTGACATCGCTACTTTTGTTCCTGACTATACTCTCGGCGACAACCAGACTGAATGGAACAGCGAGACCACTGATTGGAAGGAAGGCTATACTTACACTGACGACAGCAAGGTACTCCTCAACACAAGTTCTAACCGCACTCTCACCATCTCTGGCGACCCAATGCCTACTGCTGTCGTAGTAAACGGAACAGGCAACCTCACTCTCAGCGGAACAATCATGGGTACAGGCTCAATGAACAAGGGCAACACAGGCACTCTCATCATGGGCGATGCTCACACTTACACTGGCCCAACCGTAATCCATGAAGGTGTTCTCGAGGCAAGCAAGCTCGCTAATGGAGGCGAGATTTCTTCTATCGGTTCTGCCATTGCTGACGCTCAGAACCTCATCCTCAATGGCGGTACATTCCGTTATACAGGCGGAAATGCTGCTACAGACCGCGGAATAAAGGTCACTGCTCCTTCTGTTCTTGATATTGCAAGCAGCACGCTGACATACAACGGAGCTATTGAAGGCAATAGCGACATCACACTTGACGGTAAGGGTACACTCGCCGTAGCAAATGCCACAACCACTTTCAAGGGAATCAATGGTAAGATCCATCTCAAGGATGGTTTGCTGAACTTCACTGACATCGAGAATGCGAGCAAGCCTTTCGCTGGACTGGGCAAGACTGTTGTCATGGAAGGCGGTCACATCAAGTTTGCATTCAAGAACGAAGACAATCAGACTCACGCCTTCCCTATGGAAATCGCTGAAGGCACTCTGTCTCAGTTCGACTGCCCTAACCACGGTACTCTTACCAGCACCATCACTGGTTCTGGTACTCTCCAGTTCAATATCCCTTACCTCCGCTACTATTACAGAGCTAAGGATACAGACTTCAAGGGAAGAATTATTGCCAATGGTACAGGTAAGGATGTCATCTTCTGCCACGACTCACAGTTCAATTCTCCTAAAGTGCCATTCACTCTCACAGGTACAGCCTTCATGTGTGCATGGACCACAAGTGGTGACAACTATATCGGCGGACTCTCTGGTGAATCTGGCACAAAGCTTGCCGGTTCTTCCAAGCAGACTAAGGGTTTCAAGTGCTCATGGACTGTCGGCGGTGCTAATACTGACGAGGAATTCAAAGGCACTATCTGTAACCTCCCTGCCGGAAAGAATTCTGCTTACTCTGGCACAACATCTATCGTGAAGGTTGGTACTGGCGACTGGCGTCTTACTGGCAACAACGACTATGCCGGTACAACTCAGGTCAAAGGCGGACGACTCATCGTTAACGGCAGCCACACTGGTACAGGCGCAGTGACAGTCGGCAATGGTGCTGAACTGGCAGGAAAGGGTTCTATCGCTGGCGCTGTTACCGTACAGTCTGGCGGTACAATAACAGTTGGCGACGGCGGTGAGGCTGGCAAGGAAAAGCTTACTCTCAACGGCAAGCTCACTACGCAGAGCGGTGCTACTATCAACATCCCTGTGACTACCTCTCGCGAAGCCAAGACCACAGAATCTGTTCCTGCACAGGCTACATGGAGTTACGCAGACAATCAATACCACACTGCCGCTACCTCTATTGACGCAAAGGCATTCTCTGCATCTAACATCATTCTTGGCAGCGGAGTTGTCCAGAGCTCCCTGAAGAGCTACACTGGCGGCGACGGCAACTATCCTTCAGACAAGATAGTTGCTATGTTCAACCACCCTACTGCTTCTTCTTGGAACGTAATCTACAGCGTCACTGCAGCAGAGGATTTCACAGCAACAGGCTTCGAGACCTTCATGCTCCGCTCAGGCTCTGACGGTCAGAAGGTTAACATCTTCGTTCAGGTGGATAATGGTGCTATGACAAGCATCGGCTCTGGCATCGTGCCAAAGCGCGACAATAAGGACAAGGCTTACGAGACTGAGAAGGGCATTACTAATCCAGTAACAGAATTCAGCAAGGCTCTTGAGAACGTCAAGGTGCCAAAGGGTTCTACGCTAAAGATCGTCTTCAACATCAGCGCCACTGCCACTAAGGAAGTTGGTTTCGGCGAACTCAAAATCTCTGGTACATACGAGAAGATTGTAGAGAATGCTGGCGACGATGCTTATTCTTACGTCGGAAAGGCAAGTCCTATCGTTCTCGCTGGCGGCGCTTCCATCGGATCAGGCACTATCCTCAACATCGACATCAAGGGCAGCCTCGGCGACGGCACAACAATCCCTGTATTCACTACGTCAAAGACTCTCACAGGCTCCGTTCCTACTATCGTTCCTGCTACTCCAGGCAGCGGACTTGAATGGGACACAACAGACCTCCTTTCCAAGGGTGTGCTCAAGGTGAAGGATCCTAACGAGAAGCCAAGTGCCATCAGAAATGCCGGAAGCACAAAGTCTTCAAAAAAGACAGCATACACTCTCAACGGTCAGCGCGCTACAGGAAACGAGCGCGGCATCGTGGTGAAAGATGGCAAAAAGGTCATGATGAAATAACACGGAGGTGTCCCTGCATTCTCAGGACAATCTCTTTTTTACGTACATTCAGTGAAAAGAAGGTACACTTTGTGAAGTTCACAGAGTGTACCTTTTCTTTTCACATATAGTCCGTTGCACCTTGCCGGAAACTCATACCTTTGCACCCAGAAAATCAAATAGAAAAAAATGAAGATTATGAAAAATTTCAATTACTTAAACAATGTTAAGACAATGACATTCGCAGTTATCGCAGGTGTCACATCAGCTTTCGGATTTACAAGTTGCCAGCAGGATGACGACGATTTCTACCGCGCAGAACAATCCCCAGTACAGCAGAATATTAAAGAGAACTTCGCTGAAAACGACTCCATTTCCAGGGAACAATTCAAGTACGACAACATGGGTACAACCTCAGCCAGTCAGTATGTGGCTGACATCGACTTCGGTACTACGGTCAACCCTATGACAACTCGCGCAGCAGCAACTACAACAACGGCAACGGCCGAAGAAATCATCAAATCGCTTCGGGCTGTTCTCAGGTCAACAGATATCGCATCATGGGATTTCTCAACTATTCCGGCAATAAGACAGCTGGATCGTTTTAACGAAACGCTCAGAGATGTTAAAAACATGGCTCTTCAACTTAAGCAGAATGCTACAGACATTGATACAAAAGACTACTTTGACGACTACTTGTATGGTTTCGATGACTACAACACCAACGGAAAGTTTTTCAGCAATTACATCTCACTCCTCAAATTCAAGGACAAGGAAGCTGCTTACGAAGTTGCTGACACTTGGGCTAAGAGGGAGTTCAGAGGCACTACAGCTGCATTGGCTATCAGGGATTTGATGGTGTACATCACTTATTTCAAGACCAACCGCATGACCGCTCCAGAGATGTACGACTATATGGTTTTCCAGACAACGCCATGGGAACATCAGGGCTACCAAAAGCGCGAACAGCTCCGACTTGCCGATATATCAGTCGTCACATCAGGCTATATCCTTGCCCGCGCATTCTATGAGCACCAGATAGAGATTGCACAGAAAACAGAAAACAATTATCTTTTCAACAGCAGCACATATCGCCTTCGTGAACTCAATGAAGCCTACGAGAATTTCGCACGCTTCTATGAGAACTATGCTGGCTTCAAACGTCACGACGACAAGCTCATCTGCCAAATCCAGGGCGCTAATATCGTGTTCAACAAAAAGCTCAGAATCCGAAACATGTACAATCATCCTTGGTGTCATAACAACGGAGGTGCATTCAGAATCCTTGAAGAATTCATGTATGACGATATGGATGAAAAAAGAGGAGGATGCATTTGTCCTACGATTCTTCTCGCCAAATCCCTTACACAAGACGAGGCAGAAGTCATCTTCAACTACTACAACCCTAAGGACGAAAACAATAATTACATACACCCAGTAAAGAACTTCGATGAAATCATGAAGGAAGTAGGCTTTGAACTTGCTGGACTTGAAAATGGCAAAAAGCACGTCATGACTCTCAACGCTAGCTGTTACCAGAAGGCTGCACAAAGGTTCGACCTCTTCGACAATGGCTGCTACGACTACTACTTCGACAAAGTGATAGTGTCAAACAATGATCAGACATTCTTCAAAGACTGGAAATTGGGACGAATGAAGATTAAGGACAGAGAAAAAACAGCTGGCAGCGATTACTATTATATCTATATCAACCAGTGGGCAGATTACTCATGCAATGACTGCCAATTCTACTACACTGATATCCGCAATCGCTATAGCAACATGAAGCCTGATGTTTATGGAATATTCAGATAAATATATGGGTAATGATATACAGGATTGTATATCATTACCTTAAAATTTTAATATCCCCCAAACCAAGGGATTGATATTTTACATATTAATTAATGTGTAGAATAAGATTTTTGCGTCAAAATGCACTTATGCTGAATATTTTGTGTAACTTTGCCGCGATTTTTTATGTATAATTTCAGGCAGCATCGAGAGTGCAAGCCAAAAACCAGATAAAATGAAAAAAGTATTACTCGCAACAGCTTTACTTACTCTCTCTTTCATCAACTCTCAGGCACAGGACATCATATCCTTTGCTCAGTTCCTCTTTGAGAACAACAGAGCTCCATACAGCGCCGAATATACTTTCGACGACGGACTTATAGATTATATCCCTTCCAACACAAAGTATGTCTTGGAACAGAGCTATGTGGAGAACAGAAAGCGCCAGAAGACCATGCTCTACTCTAAGATCCAGAGGGGCGACGAATGGAAACTCTTCCAGACCATAGACCTTTCCTACGACGATGAGGGATTCCTCTCTAAGCAGACTATCTATGACGCTCAGGGCGAACTCTCGGAGGTCTATTCTTATTTCTACACCGTCAAAGAAACCAGAAATCAGGAGTACAAGATTACCGTATGCGACGCAAAGAACAACATCACAAAGGTTTACCGCCGCACCCTGGAGTACGACTTCAACCGTCAAATAAGCTATTTTAAGGAGGAGGAAAGCAACAATGCTGGTGCAACTTTCTCTACCATGGCTGAAGCTAAGGATATCACAAGACCTACATCTAGTCAGTTCACTGCAACCATTAAGATTCCAGGAGTTTCTTCCATAAACAGCTTCCGCTGCTCAAAAAACACTAACGGCTCTATGGAAATCAATGGTGAATATTATGGTTCTTGCGACAAATGGACTGCCACTGGCAACAGCGGTACTCCTAAGTATCTCACCGTCGTTCAGAACTTTGACACTCCTGTAGTTACAGGCATCAAGGATATTCAGACAGAAGCCACAACTCCTTCACGCTCAGGCATCTACACCATCGACGGAAAGTGCATCAAGGAGATTTCTGCACCAGGAATCTATATCGTAAACGGAAAGAAAGTCGTTAAATGAGAAAGACCATAATCCTCTGCCTGTCCGCTCTCATCGCTCTTGCAGCCCACGCTCAAAGCAGCAACTTTGCTGACAGCGTGAGAAACCTCAACGAGGTTGTAGTTCGCGGAAACAACTACACGCAGCAGATAAAATCTACGGAGAACGGAAAACTGGAACTCCGTACTGACGCACTCATGAAGATGCCTAAGATAATGGGCAACTCAGACCCTCTGCGTATGCTACAGACCACTCCTGGCGTACACACCAACAACGAGTACGACACGGGTGTGAACATTGAGGGTAGTGAAAGTTTTCACAATACATTGTATCTAGACGGTGTGCCACTCTACGGAGTGACTCACCTTCTCGGCTTTTTCTCCGTCTTCAACACTCCGCACTTTACCACTCTTTCGGTGAACAAGAACGCCTTCACTGCTGATAATCAGCGACTCGGTGCTTCCATTAACTGCGAAATTGCCGACACCCTCACTCCTTACCTCAAGGACAAGAACACGTCGGCAGAACTCGCTGTCGGACTCATGTCTGCACAGGGCACTTTCCGCCAACGTCTCTCACAGAAAATGACGCTCGTTCTCTCTGCCCGTCAGTCTTTCGTAAACCTGCTCTACAGCAGTTTCTTCAAGATGGACAAGATGTCCATGAAATACGACTTCGGCGACTACAACGCCACTCTTCTCTATCAGCCGACAAAGAACGACTTCCTCAAGCTTAATTTCTATACCGGTCAGGATAATATGTCATACGACAACTATGACACACAACTCTTCCGTGCCACAGTTGGCTGGCGCAATACTGCCGTAGCCCTTGACTGGAACCACAGATGGACATACGCTGCTCTCAAGACAAAGATTTATCTCTCTGACAATAAGAGCGAGATGGAGCTGACGCAGGAATCCAAGGGTGGCGATCTGGAACAGGGCATCCGGGAGATTGGCGCAAATAGTCTTTTTACATGGAAGAACTTCAGTGCTGGCATAGGCGGTTCGTATTTCGACATCACCCCACAAACGGTTGCCTACAAGAACGTCTTTGACCGCGTTTCCGTTCACGACAAGTTCTGGCTTCTCAACGCCCATCTTCAGCAGAAGATTCCTTTCGGAAACAAGCATAACATCCACCTCATCCTTAAGGCAAACCATTACCGCAACGCTGACTACAAGAATGTAAGCACCGTTGATCCTATCGCCGGAATCACCCTGCAAGTGTCTCCTACCGCACAGTTCAATCTTGATGGCGGTATGCTCAGCCAGTATCTTTCGCAGACTGGAGAGGTTATAAAAGGCGCACCGACAGAATACTGGATGTCAATCCGTGAATCTGGCTTTGAACCGCAACGCGCATTCGGAGTAAATGCTTCTTTCTCAAAGAAGCTTCTGGACGGAAGATACCAGTTCGACATTAACGCATACTACAAGCAACTTACAAATCAGGCTGAATACCGCACTACTCCACTGGACCTGCTCTCAGAGAGCAGCTTCATTAAGAAATACATCCTTTGCTCCGGCTACAACTGGGGATTCAGTGCACAGCTGCACAAGCGCACCGGCAAACTGACCGGATGGCTTTCATACTCATTCCAACGCTCACGACGCAGTACGGACGACGAGTCCATGCCACACTGGTTCTCTTCAAAGCATGAGCGTCCTCATGAGATCAACGCACTGGCTATGTATAGCCTGAACGATAAGTGGGAACTCTGCGGAACATTCGTCTTGGCTTCCGGCACACCTTTTACTGCCACAAAGGAAATGTACTTCACCAATGGTCAGGTCATGGTGGAATACGGCGAATACAATGCCAACCGTCTTCCTACCTACTATCGTCTTGACCTCTCGGCAAACTGGACTTTCAAGCGCACGAAGAAGTTGGAACACATGCTGAACTTCTCCCTCTACAATGCTACACTTCATGAAAATGCGCTCTTCTACTCCATTAAGTTCGAGCGCAAGAACAGGAAAGTCAGATACGACCAGACAGCATTTGCAATTCCTATCGTTCCTTCCATCAGTTACCACCTGAAGTTCTAAAGAATTGACTCATGAGCAAACTATTCTACTACATACTTTTCTCCCTCTGTCTCACCGCGGCTCTCTCTGCCTGCGATGAAGATACTTATATTCCTTCCGAAAAGAACCTGAACATTGAAGGCTGGATAGAAGCTGGCGAGCCACCAGTGGTTATTCTCTCACAGTCGCTCCCTCTCGAAGATGTTCTTGCCATGGAGGAAATGTTCGACATGATAAAGGTGGATAGCGCACGCATTACCGTCAGCGACGGCACAAACACAGCCGTACTCTACGAAGACTTCAACCCTGACTATCTTCCAGCCTACACCTATACAACTGACGAGATCATAGGCGAAGAGGGCAAGACATACACACTCACCGTAGAGGCAATGGGCAAACACGCCACTGCTACAACCACAATCCCTAAACGTGTCGTCATTGACAGCCTTACCGTAACGAACTGTCATGGACAGGACACCCTTTACACCATCAACTCCTACATCTCAAAGCAAGAGCCGTTGAAGTATTTCGCCTCGTTCGTTGCTAACGAAGACTATAACGGACTTTACATAAAGAGCAGTCTGGGCAGCTTCTCTAACGAAGTCTTCAACCATAACGACCACTATCTGCATGAAGTACGCCGTGGAAAGTTCTTCTCCATGACGGAATATCAGCCGTACTATAAATATCACGAAGTCATCGACTGCAAGATCACTGCCATCAGCGAGGAGCTCTTCGACTACTGGGAAACCTATAGCAAGATGGCATCGTTCTATACTAACCCTTTATCGGATTTCAACACGAACCTCAAGTCAAACATTAAAGGTGCGCGTGGTTATTGGGCAGGATATAACAGCGTAAAGTACCACATCATCGTTCCAGACAAGATCTATAAGAGGAATTAAGAAAGACCATGACCCTTAGGATTCAGAGCGAGACTAAGCAGAAGCTCGCAAAACTTACACTACCCATCTTCGTTGACATCGCACTCGTGATGATGCTCGGCACGGTCGATATTATGATGCTCAGCCAGCATAGCGACAATGCCGTGGCAGCCGTTGGCGTAGATAATCAGCTTTTCTCCCTCATTTTCCTCGTCTATCAGTTCATCTCTATGGGCGCAGCCATTCTCTGCGCTCAGTATATCGGCGCAAAACTGCAGAAGCGACTGGTCCAGGTGGTCGGTATAGCACTCCTGCTGAACCTCCTTATCGGACTCACTGTCAGCGCAATACTATGGTTTCAGGCTGAAAGCATACTGCGACTCATGGGACTCAGTGAAGCCCTTATGCCCGACGGACTGATCTACATGAAGATCACCGGACTCTTCTCTTTCACTCAGGCAGTCTCTTTCGCTCTCTCAGCATCCCTTCGCAGTGCAGACAAGACGGTCTATCCGATGATAGTCACCCTTGTCAGCAACATCCTTAACTTCATCGGAAACTACGTACTCATCTTCGGTAAGTTCGGTTTCCCTGCTCTCGGCGTGGAAGGTGCAGCCATCTCCACATCGCTGAGTCGCGGCGTTGCCATGCTCCTTCTCGCTGCTTTCCACACCCGCAAGCATATCCGCCGCTTCCCACTTGAATATTTCCGTCCGTTCCCTGTTCGCGAACTGAAGAACCTCCTCTTCGTCGGCATCCCTGCCATGAGCGAAGAGCTCAGCTACTGCCTCTCTCAGGTAGTCGGCATCTATATGATAAACAAGCTCGGCGATGTGGCACTTGCCACGCGAGCCTACTGCTGGAACATCCTTGCCTACTGCGTACTCTTCTCCGCCAGTTTCACTCAGGGTGGCAGCATTCTTATCGGACATTTCGTTGGCGAAGGCAGGAATCGCGCCGCTTATATCCTCGGAAACTATATGCTGCGCATGGAACTCATCTGCTGCGTGTCAATGGCAGTCCTGCTTGCTTGTCTCGGCAGACCGATACTAAGCCTCTTCACTGACAATGAGGAAATCCTAACCCTTGGCGCATGGATTTTCATTATCAACATAGCACTTGAGGTCGGTCGCACCCGCAACATATTCTCCTGCGGCAGTCTTCGTGCCACGGGCGACACCATCTATCCCGTAGTCATCGGCGTCATCTTCCAGTGGCTCATTGCCGTTGGCGTGGCTTACGTCTTTGGCTTCGTCTTCAGCTTCGGACTTCTCGGCATCTGGTGCGCCTTCGCCCTTGACGAAAACACCCGCGGCATCATCCTCACTCGCCGTTGGCACAGCAGGAAATGGGCAGGCAAAAGCTTCGCCGTGTAAAAACAATATCAAAAGATACCAAAAACTCCGCATCGTAGAAAGTTACGATGCGGAGTTTTTTCATTTTGGGTAGGCTTTTTGACTCATATTTACGAACATTTCGTGAAAAGAACGTACATGCTGTGAAGTTCACAAATTGTCCGAAACCATTTCATGAATTGTTTGCGAAACCTTTTCAAAACTCCATACCTTTGCACCGTCAAAACAAAACAAGAACCCTCCGAGGGGAAAACTAAAAACTCAAAACATTAAACTTAAAACTTAAAAACATTAACACTTTAAAACTCAAAAATTATGAAAAAGTTTATCGCAAAAATCATGTTCGCAGCAGTAGCAGTTCTCTCAGTAACAGGTTTCACATCTTGTAACAACACTGATGACGATCCATACGTCCCAACACCTGTCCCAACTGAAATTCATCAGCAGACGCCAACTAAGCCTCAGGATACGACTCCAGCCTATGGAGCAGTCCTTTCAGAGAATATCATAAACATGTATGATGTAACTGTAGTCCTTCACAGCGGCGACAAGACTAAGGAAGTGGCTCTTACAAAGGCTAATGGTGAAGCAACGGTAACACGCACGTCAAATGGCAACGTAACCTACTATCAGTATCTGTTTACTGAGATTGATGGCCAGAAAGGAATCGGAAATGCCGAAGTAAAGGTTACTCCGAAGGCTGACATCAAGACTATCATTGCCGGTATGCCAGCAAACGAAGAGGTCACTTTGATGCAAGGTGGACGTCTCTTCAAGGCAATGTTCGGTACAGACGGCAAGTTCGTAGGCAAAGTAATAACACATGTAGATGTAAAAATGGATCATAACTATCCAGAACAGTTGCTTAAAGATAATGGCGATGGCACTTTTGGTTATGATGTAGAAGCGAAAGCCATTCAGGATAGTATGTCACGATAGTAGTAATAACTATAAAAAAGAACTCGGATTACAAAAAATGCACAAAGGAGTCAGACCCCTTTGTGCATTTTCAGTTAAAAGGAAGGAAATTTCCGCACAGCCCTATTTTCAATTATCCATTTTCAATTAATGGTGTCCGGTAAACGTATGTAACATATTGAATAACATGTATTTTAAGTAGGTTAAGCCCTATGACTTGATATTATAACAGAAAACAGGGCTTTAATGTTTACTTTATCGCTACTTTGGGAGCCCT
>JAZRYU010000103.1:0-11156 GCA_045600885.1 Prevotella sp. | reverse complement strand
CTATGTAAATCTTTCAAAGATCGATTGTAAATGCCTTAACTTACCGTTCCCGCTTGCCTCGGATTTGCTCCTGGGAAGCGCCCCGTTTTCGTTTTAGCGGGTGCAAAGGTAGGACTATTTCACAAACCTCGCAAGCTTTTTTAAGGAAAAGTTGCAAAAATAGGCGTTGTTTTGACAATCATCAAATCGCCTTCGCGTGCGTACATTTTATATATTTTATAGAGACATTCCTCATAAAACTAATATGCCAGAATATCCCATAATTGGCGTACTTTTTCCTCTGGATTCCACTTATCTCCGAAGGTCCAGCGGGCTGTAAGGGTGTGATATTCCGGTTTTTCCTCAGATTCATTCAGATTATTCTTCAGCCAACCGCTATCGCCGCCCTCACGAATACATCCCCAATAATATACGCGAAGTCCCCATGGGCATGGGTCGAGAACCTTGTCTGTATAAGCGTAAGAGATATTCGTGTCAAGGATATTCTTTGACATCTTGCAGTTTGCGATAAAGAACTGATGGTCATGATGATAGCGACCAAGGATTGTTGGTCGTGCTGCATCAAAGGAAGAGTTCGTGATAACAAGCTTCTTCGACTTATCGCCGCGACCGTCATGCCAGATAAGAGCCCTGCCATCGCCATAGAAATTGCAGCGAGTGGCATAACACCATCCTCGCGGACACATAAAATCAACTCCCGGACAGCGTAGGTTCAGGTCGGCATGATAGTACATTCCGCCATCCTTTGCCCAAAGCGAGAGAGCGTCATTGCCGTCGGCATAGATGTTTGAGTTGATGATAATAGTCCTTGTAGCACGACCATAGACCGCCATCTGATGCGTCGTATTACCTGGTTCAACGACAGTGCCATAGTTATTATAAATGGTAAGACCGGAAATAACACAGTCGTCAGCACCTTCCTGCAGCACAAGAACACCATTTCCCGTAGGCTTACCCTTATATTCAGGAATCTTATTCGTCTTCGCAGTCTCTGCAATCACGAGGATCGTGCTATCTTTATTCTCCCCCACCAGAACAATGTTCGGTCTGTCGATGATAACCTTCTCTGTATAAGTGCCTTTCTTCACGAGAATCTTAAACGGCTTTTCAGGCTTTTCTGGCGCTTTCTCGATAGCAGCCTGAACAGACTGTCCCAGCATCACGACAACATCAAAGAGTTTTTCGTTGATGACAGGCTTGCGATCCAGCTGGATAGTGCCTAGTTCGTTCGCACCCTTGCTGTTCAGTTCCAGTTTCAGCTTATTCTTACGGTCATTCTTCTCAGCCCAGCGGCTATACTTCTCGTAAAGTTCAGACACACGATCCTGATACCATCCGTAGCCATTCCTTCTTTCCGAGCCAATCTGCCAGAGATGCTTGCGAGGAACGCCGTCGCGATCACACACGAAAGGTTCGCAGAATTCTAGGTCATAATATCTTGCCCACAGCGGATGTTCGGCAGCAGGATTCTCTATCAGCTCCACGTTCGGACCAGTCTTCTCACTGAAAGAACGTTTCAGTTCCAAGCCCGTAAGCTTATACTTGTCAAACCATTTCATAGCGGCATGAACAGACTTCTTCACCCTGCTGCTTGGTTTTTCAATATCCATCAGAAGGCTCACGATGCCAGCACTTTCCGAAGAGCAGAACGAAGGAAGCTCGAAAGCGCGGGCAGGAGCAGGAAGGAGAGTCTCGCGGTCATGCTGCTGACACCACACCGTCAGTTCTCCCTTATACTTTATCTGCGTATTAAGAATACACTCAACACCCTTTTCGAAAGATTTCTCCGCACGCTTCTTCAGTTCTGCATCAGGAATATTCCTGTAAGGGGCAACACCCTTAAAGACCTTCTCCAGCAGTCGCATAGTGTTCACCATAGCACCATCGTTGTAAGTGATATGGATCTGATAGTCGCGCATCGTAGGCCAGAACTGCGGCCAACCGCCATTCTCGTACTGTCCGGAGAGCAGATACTCAATGCCGCGAACCACGGCATCCCTGTATTCCTCGTTTCCGTTGGCATCATACATACGGGCAAGGAAGTTCATCTCGACCGTCGTCGCGCTGTTGTCCGTTGTGGAGTCGAAGGTGTTGTTCTTGTCCTTCATTACCTGCTCTCGCTCAGCATCCGTCAGTTGCTTGGCGAAGTCAGTATTCTTAGGCCATCCACCAGTAACTCTTTGATAAAGAAGCACTTGCTCGGCTATTCGTTTAGCCTCATCAGAGCGTAGTAAGGCCTCGTCTTCTGTACGGGAATACATGCGCCACGCATTGCGAGGGCGCTGGAAATTACGGTCGTTACGCCTTCCCTCCTGCTGCGCGTTGGCGGTAAGAGAAAGGAAAAGGAAGGTCAGGATAAGGGTTATATTTTTCATGATTATTGGGGTTATAGGCCCGAGGCTGACGCCTCGGGCACGGGGGCTTTGTATTATCGGGCTTAGCCTTTTTATTTGAGGAAGTCTTCGAAATACTGCGTGATGCGCTTATGGAGAGTAACCTGCTTATGTCCGCGCATGTTGTGGCCCTCGTCTGCATAATTGTAGAAATCAACCTGCTTGCCAGCCTGCTCTGCTGCATCGAGGAAATTCAGGCAGTTCTGAGGAACAACGGTCGGATCGCTGCCGCCAGTGATTACGAGAAGACGACCCTTGAGCTTGCCAGCCTTATAGAGAAGCGATGAGTTTTTGTAGCCTTCTGGATTGTTCTGCGGAGTGCCCATATAGCGCTCGCCATACATTATCTCGTACCATTTCCAGTCGATGACAGGACCGCCGGCAACGCCCACCTTGAAGATTTCAGGATAGTCGCACATCAGCGAGCAGGTCATGAATCCGCCGAAGCTCCAGCCGTGAACGCCAAGACGTTCGCCGTCAACGTATGGCAGTGACTTAAGGAATTCAGCGCCCTTCACTTGGTCTTCCATCTCAACCTTTCCGAGCTGATGCCATGTAGCCTGCTCAAACTCCAATCCGCGACCTTCACTGCCTCTGTTGTCAAGGATGAAGCAGATGTAGCCCTTCTGCGACATGATCACTTCCCAAGGACGTGCCATGTAATGCCATGAGTCGTCAACATTACGGGCATGAGGACCGCCATAGACGTAAACCACTGCAGGATATTTCTTCGTTGGGTCGAAGTCGTATGGCTTCACGAGACGATAACAGAGATCAGTAACTCCGTCGGCAGCCTTGATGGTGCCGGTTTCGAATGTAGGCTGGAACTTGTCTGCCCATGAGTCGTCGGCATTAAGAAGGGTTACGCCGTAGCTGACGTCCGACTTGCGCTTCATGGCAGCAACATTTGATACGGTGATAATGTCAATCATGCGCGGAACATCGTGTGAAGTCCATGAGTCGTAGAGATACTTACCAGACGCGGAGAGAATCTTCGTATAGCCACCGCCATGCTTTCCGTAGCCATTGTCGAGCTTTACCACCTTGCCGTTGTCAATGTTCACGGAGTAAAGGTTCTCGAAGATAGGACCAGCCTCGCGACTCTTGAAGACGATGGAGTGAGTGCTTGGAGTAAAGCCCACCATCTCTGTCACCTCGAAGTTGCCCTTCGTAATCTGCTTGACGAGCTTGCCTTCTACATTATAAAGATAGAGATGGTTGTAGCCGTCGGCACGTGTCTGCATGACAAATTGCTTGTCATTCCATGGGAGGAACTGAACAGGAGTCATCGGCTCAACATATTTCTTGCTTTCCTCACGATAGAGCGTGCTCAGAATATTGCCGTTTTCAGCAGAATAAGCATCGAGCTTAGTCTTGTTCTGATCACGGTTTACCTCAAAGAGATAGACCGTCTTTGAGTCAGGACTCCATGAGATATTCGTGAAGAAACGGTCTGTAGGATCGCCTGTGTTAAGGTATTTAAGTTGCTCTGTCTCAGTGTCATAGATACCGATTGTAACCTTATGGCTCACATCGCCAGCCATCGGATAGCGTGTGTGGTCGTCAACCACTCTGTCGCCTTGCAGGTAAGAAGGCAGCGGGAAGTTCTGCACCATCGACTGATCCATGCGGTAGAAGGCGAGCTTCTTTCCGTCCTTGCTCCAGAACAATCCTTCCTCTATGCCCCACTCATTGCGGTGGACAGCCTGACCATAGACTATTTCGTCGTCATCACCATCAGAGGTTATCTGCTTTGCTGGCTTTCCGTCAGCTTTTACCATGAGATTGCCATCCTTTATATACGCGAAGCCGAGACTCTCCGTAGAAAGTTTTGCGGCAGCATAACCGCTTTCTATCAGCTTCCATGTAAGCTTCTTCTGCTTGAAATCAACGAGTGCCATGCCCTGCCCACTCTCCACGAGAACGAGGCTCTTGTCAGCGTAAGGGAAGGACAGCGTGCGAAGTCCGCTCTGCTGGAAGGTTTCATCTGGAGCAAGCCATGAATTGAAGTCTTCCAGAGTGAAGAGCAGCTTTTCCTTGCCAGTCTTCTTATCTACAATGTAGCATTCATTCCTGTCCAGACGAACAAGCTCGTCGCCCCACCATGTGAGGATTTTGTTTTCCACAGCATAATTATACGCTTCTCTTCCTGTCCAGAAGACCTGCTCTTCCGTAAAGAGTTTCTCGTCTTGAGCATTCTTCGGCTCATTGTTTGGCGATGTCTGCGCCATAGTAGTCAGTGACATTGCGAGCGATAGTATAGTTAGTATTCGTTTCATTTTCGTTAGTTATTTTTCGAGAACTCGAGGAATCGATTTTTCAAGAATTCGAATCTTCGGGAATCTCAATTATCAATTCTCAATTAACCTTCTCACTTCCTCAAGAGAATTAGCCACCTCGATGCAGTCTTCCACGTTTCCGCGAATCATGTTCTTGTTGGCGAGGTCACGGAGCATGGCTATTGTGGAATCCCAGAAGCCGTTGATGTTGTAGAGTATCACTTTCTTATTGTGATAGCCAATGGTGTGTGAGGCTGCCACGGAGAAGATCTCGTCGAGCGTACCGACACCGCCAGGCAGAGCAATGAGCACATCGCTATGCAGGAGCAGCATGTCCTTGCGGTCGGAGAGGTTGTCGGTATGGATGGTCACGTCAAGGATGTCGCTCATCTTGCCACCTTTCTCAACAAGTGTAGGCACGACGCCGATTATCGTTGCGCCAACAGCCTTCGCTGCCTTCGCCACGCAGTCCATCAGTCCTACGTTGCAACCGCCATAGACCAGCGAGTGACCATTCTCGCCAATCCATTTGCCCAAATCTTTGGTCTTCTCAAAATATACGTCTGCAATATTATTGTTTGCAGAGCAGAAAACGCCTATCTTCATTAGTGTTTCTTGTTAGATTATACACCGCAAATTTACACAAAAAGCATATAAAAACCTAAAAGACAATGGAGGGCAGTATGACTTTTGTCAAAAAAAATCAACTACTCACGCAATTTCATCCGTCCTCCACCTCTATTTATAGAAATAATTGTAACTTTGCAGCGCTTTTCACGCGATTTTCCGCACACAAAGGCATTTTAGGAGATCCGTTAGCTCAGTTGGCAGAGCACAACACTTTTAATGTTGGGGTCTTGGGTTCGAGCCCCAAACGGATCACAGAAAAAGGAGCTGTAAAGGCTCCTTTTTTTGTTTTTATTACGCGAAATGGCGGTCACTACACGTTTTTTCCGCAAATAGGGTACACAGGTACACTACGCTTTTTACACACTGAGTATCAATGTGTTACGAGTGTACCCTATGGTACACTAAAGGTACACTGTAAGGTACACCATACTCAAAGGCGATAACAAAGGTGATGTTATGCTTTCGGTTTGGGCGTTAAGAGCTCGCTCTTATAAGAACAAAGCGGAAGCATGACATCAGGTGCTCACTAGCACCCATACTCTTCAAGGGGTTTATCTTGGTTTTTGTTTTATAATCAGCGTTGTGCCAAATAGTATATTATTTCCTAAACAAAAAACATTCGCGGCTCTGTTAGGAGGGTCGCAGCCTCCTAACATTGCGGCTTCTTTAGGAACTCATTGCAGTTTCTTATAAGAAAACGAAATTTTTCTTATAAGAAAAAATATCTTTTCTAGCAAGAAACCGATTACAGCCGCAGAGGATTACCTTCGCTCAGTGTACCTTATCGTGTACCTTTAGTGTACCATAAGGTTCACTGATTAAAAGGTTGATGTTCAGTTGTTTAGCGGTGTCAGTGTACCTGTGTACCTTAATTCCAGAAAATACGTGCGCGCGCCCGCGCAAAAGGGCTAAATATTTAATTGAGAATTGACAATGGATAATGGATAATTGGGCTGCGCGACGAAAATTTCCGTCGCCAAGTTAAGTTTCTTTTATTTCTTATCCTGTTTCTTTGAGCTACATAATATCTTTGAGCTAAGATGGTAGGAGGGTCGCCCGCCACCGTTTTCTATACCGATTTGCAAAGCCGACATTGCAAAATCAAAAAAAAAAAAAAAATAGGCTTCTAATAGAGCAAAAAAGGCGCAAAGAGTGCCTTTTTCTTACATTTTATAATTATATTTGCACCAAAATAACATTAATCACAACTAATTCAAATCATTATGAAAAAGTTATTAACATTATTAACCTTGTTGTTCTGCGCGATCAGCATGAACGCATACATTGTCAAGGTTGCTGGCACTGAAGTGACGGATGCCAACAAGGACAACATCACGGGTCCTGGCATTACGGCTGGTACCGTGAAGTATTACCCCTCTGCAAATATGCTACATTTGACCAATGCCACCATCAAGGCTTCTGGTAACGATTACGGTATCTATTTCTACGCAGGTGAGAATGAAAACTGTAATCTCAGAATCGACGGAAATTGTACCATTGAAGTAAGCGGTTCTAATGATGCACTAGCTTTCATCTCAAGAGCTATGAACCAAATTAATTCGGGTACTTCATCCTTCAATCTTACAGTGAAATATACCGGTTCAAACAATAAAGCTGCCATATATACTCAGGGAAACTTAAGTTTTGCTAGCAAGGGTACAATAACTGCCACTACCACGGGAGATTATGCTATACACGATTACAATAAGACACACAGCTTTAATGCTGGTTTTTATCCAGATATAACCATCGACGCTACAGCTAAAACAGCTGCCATCTATGGATTCAAAACTATGACAATCCCAGAAGGGTCTTGTATCACCTACCCAAGAGCGGGTGTGTGGAAGGATAGCGAGAAGACTTTCGTATCTTATTCTACAGACACAACTCCTGCAACGCATGTTACCATTGCACGAGGCTACCCTCTCTGGGTTAACGGCACACACGTAACACCAGATAATGCTTCTGACATTTTGGGCGACAACCTCGTGAAATACAGCCCTGGCAGCAAGACGCTTGAACTCTACGGCGGTTCATTCGTTAACAACACTCAAGGGGAACGCAGCATAGAAGCAAACCAGGATCTGACCATTAACGTCTGGGACGCAACTGTCAGCTTTGAGCAGAAGCCAACTGGATACAGTGCTGTCGCTCTTAGAGGTGGTCACAAATATAAGTTCATGGGCCTTGAAGGTAATGGTACAATCAATATCAAAGCAGCTGGTCAGCCTGGCATCCAGCTCTTTGACGGTTCAACGGTTGAGTTTGACCACATTACGGCAAACATCACTACCCCATCTTACCCTATCAGTGCTTCGCGCGGAGGAAGTGTGGTATTTAACAATTCAGACATAGTTTTGGATGGCAAAGGCAGCACAACCTTTTTGGAAATAAACAACTGTACATTCACCAGCTGCGGCATCACAAATCCTACTGGCGTCAGCTTCAACGCTACAAAGAAGACTTTCGTGAATAGTGATGGTACTGCTTGCAACAGCAAGGTGACAATCGCTCCTACTTCATACGGAATCACCGTAATGGGCAAGGATATAAACACACGTAACTACAATTCTTTATTCATCGGAGTAGACTATACCCCTTCAACAAACACCCTTGAGCTTCATAATGCTGATTTCACTTCCGACAACTCTGTCATAAGCATCACAAGCCGAAAGGCGACAACCATTGAATTGTACGGCACGAACAAACTTGTGTCAAACAAATACAACGGTATCTATATCAGCAACACCGATGTAACCATCAAGAAGAAGGAAAGTTCACCTTCCACTCCTTATCTGAACATAGAATCCAAGTACGTCAAGGGCTCTGGCGCTAACACATATGCTCCGATAATGAACTACGGTAACGGAAAGCTTACTATCGAAGACTGTACGGTAAACACTACTGCTCAGGAATTCGGTATCTATACAAACAACAGTAACGGTACCGTCAACATTAACAACGCTACCATCAATGCCACCATCAAGGGCGACTTCCTCTTCCATGGTGCGCTCGAAGGCTTCAAGAACATCAACCTGAACAAGGCTACTATCAAGTCAACAAGTCCTGGCATCTATTCTACAGATGTTACTCCTAGTATTAACCTGACAGGTGCCAACACTATCACATCTACCGTCAAGCATGCTATATTCTGGGAAGGAGCTGAAGGCACATCTGCTACCATCAGCAGTAAGAACAACGGTTCGCTCAGCGTAAGTGCGCCAAAGAGCAGTTGCTGCGGTATAATGTTCAAACCAAACCTTACTATCAAAGACTGTAATGTTACCGTCACCAGCAATAACAGCTGCATCTATGGTCAAGGAAAAACACCATCACTTACTGTTGACAATGCAAACATTAACGCAAAGTCTGACTATGGCAGTACTTCTCAAGGAGCTATCGAAGGCCTGTCATCCTTCACTTGCAAGAATGGCGTGGCAATAACATCTCCAAAGGGTGCTGCATACAACTCAACGATCAAGGGTATTACTGCTGACGGCACAACATTCTGCAAGGAAGTGACTATCTCTGCCGAGGAATACGGAATCACCGTAGGCGGAACTGTTATTAATGCAAAGAACTGCGCCAACGTCTTTGGCGACGGCAAGGTGAAGTATGACCCTTCAACCAACACGCTGACACTGAACAATGCCGGTATTGCTAATGAAGGTCCTGGTATCAATGTTGACAACGCATTAAAAAACTTGACCATCAACCTTATCGGTACAAACAGCGTCACGTCTAAAAACAGCGACGGTATGTATCTTGGCCAGAGAACAACTATCACAAGTACATCTAACGGTTCGCTCAAAGTAAATGGTAATATCCAGGGAATCAGACATTACTACAATTTCTTGATTAAAGACTGTATTGTCGAGGCATCTGGTATGAACTATGGTATTACCGCGAACAACTACACTGGTAACTTCCCTCTTAATATCACCAACGCTAGCGTAAAGGCAACAGGCAACAAGGGAGCATTCTATGGCTACATGATAGAATCTTTGACAAACTGCTATGTTGCAACTCCTGTTTACAATGTCAAGTTCGACGGAACTTCAGAAAGTGTCTCCGGCTTCACTCAGTACGGAACAATGTGTCAGACAGTTCAGATTCTGCCAGGTACTCCTTACGATGTCGCAGTAAAGGACGTTCGCATTTCTTCTAAGAACGCCAACAACGTGCTCGGCGACGGAACTGTCACTTACGATAATGCAACAAGCACACTGACAATGAAGAACGCTAACATCAGCGGCAAACCTGAATACGGCATCTACACTTCTAAAGACCTTAACGTAAATCTCGTTGGCAATAACAACATTGATGCCACAGCTGCTGGTATTAATGTAGATGGAGCCAAGAAGGTCGCAATCTCAAGCACAACAGAAGGCACTCTCGTAATTAAAAATGCAAATGTCGGCATCTATATTTTCCAAAACGGTTCTGGTGTATCTATCAAGGACTGCGCTTTGAAAATTAGCGACACGCAATGGGGTATCGCAGGTGGAGCATCAACAGGCGGTGATGTAGAGATTAACAATTCTACAGTTTCAATGACGAATATTGTTCACGGAACCCTTTGCGACGTCAACAGCATCAAGCTCACTGGTGTAAAGATTATCAATCCTATTGACGCTAAGGTAGGCACTTACGGTGGCAGAAAGGCAATTGTCGGTTCTGCGGACAACCGTATCGATGACGTCCTTACTATCGTACCTTACAAGGAGTATGGCGTAACTATCTGCGGCGAAAAGCTCTCTAACCTGAACCTCGCTACTTATGCTGCCAAGGGCATCTCATTCGACCCAGAGACAAACATCCTCACTATGGAGAATGCTAACCTCGTAAACAATACGGCTGATCAGACTGCAATAGTATTCGGAGTCGGTACATACACTATCGACCTCAAGGGAGAGAACACTATCCAGTCTAAGTACGCAGCAATAGCTGTCGCTCTCGGCACACTGAACATCACAAGCTCTGACGGCACAGGCAAGCTGAAGTGTACAAGCGACGCTCCAAGCTACGGTACTATGGTTGCTGTCATCGGCTACCTCAACATCAAGGATTGTGACGTAGAGGTAATCAGCGACAACGCTACAGCCATCGACGGCAACACAGCTGGCGGTCTGACTATCGACAATGCCAACGTTAAGGCTTACGGTAAGACAGGAAGCATCTGCAAATGGACACAGTTTACTACAAGCAACTGCTACATCGCTGCTCCTACAGGTGCTGAAATCGGCGGTACAGAAGCTGAGACTAACATGGGTATCTACAAGGACGGCGCAGTCGTTATGGACGAATATGTTGAAATCAAGGCTGGCGAAGACCCAGCGATAACAGCCATCGACGCAGCAATCGCTAAGGATCCTGAAGCTAAGATGTACAACCTTAACGGCGTTCTCGTGGACAAGAACTACCGTGGCATCGTTATCATCAACGGCAAGAAGTACATGAAGAAGTAAAAGACCCCCTCTGACTCCCCCACAGGGGAGGATAAATCGCGGCAGATTTCGGAAATTGTCCCGGAGTCTGCCGCGATTCTGTTGTCCCTTTATCTCCCTTAAAACTCCTCATTATCTCCCCTTTAACTCCCTAAAAGTTGAGATTGGGGAAGATTTTCTCTCTTTTCTTTCTTTTCTTTGAAAAAAATATTACCTTTGCAGTCGGAATTGACTGATTTTGATAACCCTTACAATTACCACATTATTATATAACTAAAGTTTCCCACCCTTTGAAAGGTGGTTTTGGATTGTAAAAAAACATGTAAAATAGTGGTCAAAAAATAACAGAAATTGAAGAAAATTTTGTAATTTTGCAGTTACTACAAAGCAAGTTTCAAAACCTAATC
>JAZRYU010000102.1:0-8228 GCA_045600885.1 Prevotella sp. | reverse complement strand
TGCAGGAAGAGCTGATAGTTGGTTTTCTCAGTGCCTTTCATCATGCCATATCCAACATGGACATTACCGTACGCATCAACCTTCTGGCCGATTGAGGTCATTGACATCCCCGGCATTAGCGTACTATGTCTGCCAGAATTGCTAATGACATAGTTCGCGACATCCTCAGGAGAACTGTCCGGAGTAAGTGTCGTGCCGTTGACCTTGTGATGATAGGAGACAAGAATCTCCTGTTGCGCCTTTGCTGTCTGCACAGAGATGCTGCAGACCATCAGGATGAGTACAAGACTCGCTAATATTCTTTTGTGCATATAGAACTATTTTTAATTCAAGTTTTGCTTGTTAAATTGAAGGGAACGATATACAAGTTATCCCTTTTCGAGTACCTGTTGTCTCTTAGTGGAAACGACGCCTCATGGCGTCGTTAGGGAGCGAATATGGAAACGCGGCGGTTTATTGCGGCGGTTTAACGATGCCATGAGGCGTCGTTTCCAATTCGACCGTTTGGGGACGACATGTATATAATTGATAATTGAAAATGGATAATTGATAATTATTCGTCGCGCAGCCCAATTATCAATTATCCATTTTCAATTATCAATTTATCAAAGTGTCGGGATGACCAGATTCGAACTGGCGACCCCTTCGTCCCGAACGAAGTACGCTACCAACTGCGCTACATCCCGATCTTTTGCTCGTAAGCAACTGCAAAATTACTACATTTTTTTGAATTATACGTCTTTTGCCTCAAACAAAGAGTTAATTATTTGTTGAAAGTCAAATGAGTTTAGTCGTGTAGTGTAATGGGGGGTTGCTGCGGAGGGAGGGAATTTTTCTTATACTTTGACGGTGTTGTGCCGAAGGTTGCCTTGAACTGTCGGCGGAATGTGGACTGATCCTTGTATCCGCACTGCATGAGCAGATGGTCTATCGGAGCATCAGGGTTTTCCTGCTGCTTCTGGAGGAAGAGATTGAGCCTGTATTCTGCAAGCCATGTGCGGAAAGGCTTACCGGTGACGGTGTTGATGCAGGTGGAGATGAAGGTACGATTGGTACAGAGCTCTTCAGCAAGCATGGTGATACTGAAGTCTGGATTGAGATAGAGCTGACGATCACGGAGTACCTGCTCTATGCGGAGATATAGTTCTTGCATACTTTTCGCTGTCTTGTCCTGACGGGTTTCCTGGAGCTGATGGAGGATGTCGATGACCTCTTCCTGAGTTTCATAGAGATCTTTCTGGGTCAGTTGCAGGTTTTGCTGAGTCATCTGCAGCATCTCTTCCTTCTCCCTGTTTCTGCGACGGAGAAGGACAATGATGCCGAGCGACACTACTATTATAATAATGATGACTATGATAAGCTTATAACTGGACGCACGATGCTCGGCTTCCTGACGGGCAAGCTGCTGTTGCTGCACCATGTTGATAGACATCTGCTCAGAGAGCGTGCGAAGCGTCTCCTGCTGACGGATGCTGTCGCTTATGGCAAGAGCTCTCCGCAGATAACTGCTGCTTGACTGATAGTCATGGCGCAAAGCGGCATCCTCGGCAAGGAGCGAGAGATAGTCCACATAATCTGTCACTATGCTGTCGCCATTGTAAAGGTTTGCCACGACCTCCTTAGCCTCGTTGAACTGCGCTGTCCTGCCTGTCAGATAGAGTACACGCAGAGTGTTGGCAAGGTTCACAGGCGAAGAATGGCTCTTCGTCTGCTGCCACAGGTCAAGGTAGTGGTTGACTTCCTTCAGCCCATTCTTCGACCTACAACAATAAGCATGTGCAATCTTGCTATACATCTGACTCTCATAGAAATCAGCAAATTCTCGAGTAGCCTCACCAGACTTTGCCATTGTCTCCGGACGAGGTTCTACGGAAGAAGGATCGCGGTCGAAGTCTTGCACAAGAGTAAGTACTTCGTGACAGATGCTTATCACCTTGTCATATTCCTTTTCAGCGGAATAAAGCGTTGACTGCTTCATCATCAGCGAGATGCGTGCAATGAGTCCGCCGAAAGACTTATCTCCCTCAAGCAGTTTGTTTGCCTCCTTGAAAGTCTGCTCAGCATCTTCCGTGCGTCCAAGCATCTGCTCCGCCTGACCGACACGCCCCATCAGCATAGCCTCATCATAGTTCATCAGTTTCTGACCATGACAGATGGCAATGCCACGATTGGCATATTCAAGTGTTTCGAGATAGCGACTGAGGGAAAGGGTAATGTTTGAAGCCAGCACGCAGAGTTCCTCCTCAAGGAACTTGTCATCGCCAAACTTGCCTTCATCAAGTAGTCTGTTGCAGATGGCGAGTGCGCTGTCCTGTTTCTCCTCTCCATTAAAGACCACCATTGCGTGGTAATAGTCGCAGCGCTGTGGCGACATCAGCTTTGCGTTGCAGACGGAGTCTATTATCTGGTGCGAACGTTTCGGGTCTGTCTGCATGAAACTCATGCAGCTATCCATGATTGATATCGCCTCCTTAGTGTGCGGATATTCTTCACCATAACCGTCAGTATCACCATCGCTACACTGGCAGAAAAAAGGCACAACTGTCAGTGATATTGCCATGAAAAGGGAGAAAGATGTATGATGAAATCCGTTGGAAAAAGAGGAGAATGATAGGTGAAACATGGGGGTAAAGGAATAAATTGCTGATGCAAAATTGCACAAAATCAGCCAAAATGACACTTGCAAAACGTAAAAATTTGCAAAAACAGGGCAATTTCCTTATATTTTGCAAGTTTTATCGCTTGATCTTGTCCCAAATATTCAATGTAAAAGCATTTTCCTTCCATCGTTTTGTATAAAAAGCCATCCGCACTTTGCTTATGTAAACGGCTCGGAAATCCTCGCCCTACTGTAGCTTGTGCGGATGGCTGGGTGGTTGTGTGTGTATTTAGAATGGCTTCATGTCCTTATAGCGCTTTTCGATGTTAGTGTAGAAGTACTGGCAGTCATCGTTAGAATAATTATGCCACCATTTGAGTACATTTTTAACACTACTGCAACGATGAACCCTTTCACTTTTGATCCACATACATCCCAGTTTCCAGTCTTTACGGATAGGATTCTCATCATTGGATATTACCACATGGCTGTAGTAGAGATCCCAGTTGTTCCAGTTGTACCAGTGCTCTTTTTCCATCCAACATCCGTCGCTGAGAGTCATGATATGCTTCTTCTTGCTGGCGTCAAGTCCAGAAAGATCAAAGCCTGCATCCTTCATGATTTTCTCAAAGGTAAGCTTCTCCTGGCTATCCTTCTTCTGGCGGTTCTTGTAGTAGTTGAAGATAGCTTCTGCCTCCTTTTGGTTGATAGAGCGATCAAGAACGTTCTTATAGCTCATATTTACATCGCCATACATCAGTGTATTCAATCCCCAGTCATCTGTGTCATTTGACTGCCAAGGATGGTTCTTGACATCGCGAATCTTGAGGTCCTTGTTGAATACGATGTTAGCATTCTTTATCTGACAGATAAGCTTGTCGTCATGACGAGGGAATTCATAGTTCTTCTTATAGAATTCGCTGAAGTTCTTAAAAGCCTTATCCAGGTATTCTATTCCGATTCTTGCGTCAGACTTGTCAGCCTCTCTTGTGGCAGTGGCAAGTTGGTGCTCGTAGTGTGCACGAGCAAGGATATAGCCTGATGTGCAGATGCTGATGTCAGCAAGACGGAGCTGTTCACGCTTCTGATAGCCCTCATGTTCCCAAGGTGTGGTCTGGAAGACCCAATAATCGTACAGCTGAACAAGATTCATAGTGCCGCCAGTAGTGAAGGTTGGGATGTACTCCATCATATCCTTAATACCCTTTACTGCTTCACCACAATCAAATTTCTGTTTTGCCCAGTTATCGGCGATATCGTATGCAGACTGCACATCGTTCTTTCTGAGGAACATAAGGAATTCGCTGAGATATCTTCCGTTGGTTTCGAAGCTATAGTAATTCCACATGCGCTGATTGTAGTATCCTGCAACTTCTCTGTTAACTTCAGCCTCCTTAAGCTCAGCTATCATACTCTTAACAGCTTTAAGCTCATTGGTAACATTCTCCAATTGTACCACTACAGGATCCGCAGCAAGTGCCTTATAGGCAGAAGCTCCTGATGCAACAGCCGTACCAACAGCCTTGAGGACATCCAGTGCAGTCACAGCTGCGACTACCGAACGTGTTGTGCCAGCGGATTGTGGTTTGCTGAAGCCGAAATCGATGTCTGCTACGTACTGGTCGGCAGATGTTGTACCCATGTTGTCGTAGTTGAACTTGAAGTCGTTTACGAAGACTGTGTCATTGACGTTGACTTCTTCCTTGTCCATGCTCTGAGTAGCATTTGCATTGTAGTTTGGCTCATCAAAATAGTCATCCTGCTGACAGCTTGAGAGACCGAATACTGTTGACATGCCTACGAGACCAGAGAGTGCCATTACTTTGGCGTTTCCGAAGAGATTGCTTAACTTTTTCATAATGTGAATTGGTTTTAAGTTTTTGGTTTTTGTTTTTTGACGATGCAAAGGTAGGGAGTCTTGAAAAAGTTTCACAAACACTATATGAAAACAAAACGTACAATCTGTGAAATTCACAAACTGTACGTTCTATTCATTATATGTACGGAAAAATCCCGTTTTATTTTACGTTGCCATTTGCAGTAATTGAACTATTTCGTATATTAAGGTAATCCTGCATACTTGCCTTCGCCACTCCTGCTGAATAAACAACTTTTCCACTGATCTCAGGATCATTCTCTTTGCCAATGTAGGTGAAAACACCCATTAAGACGCTCACTTCATCCGGAAGATTAGCAGCATCCTTGACTGAGTAGTCTGCATTTACGGTAACAGCACCATGCTTATCGGCAGGAATCTCGTAGCTGTAAATATTGATAGCTTCGCCATCTTTCTTAGCTTCACTTTCTGCAGATTTTGCACTCTCCAATTTCTGAATCTTTTCAGGCATGCCTGCTTCCTTCTTGAGTTCATCAAGCTTAAGAGTGATAGTCTCAGAACCAATAGTCAGCTTGTACTGTCTGTTCAGATACTGGCTGCCATTGTCGTAGAAATAGAGAGCGCGCACTTCCTTTATGTTAGTGCTGCTGCCACCACCGCCGCCGACGATGTCATCGTCATCGTCGTCGCCGCAAGATGAGAAGGCAAATGCCATAGCGAGCATTGCCATTGTCATTACAAGGATTTTTTTCATGTTTAATGGTGAGGGCTTACCTATATCGCCCTCGGGGTTATTATTAATATTAATGTGTTATTTATCTTCTTGCCACCTTCTTCTTACCTTTTATATATATGCCCTTATCCTGATGGCTGTTAGAAACCTTCATTCCGGCGAGGTTGTAGGTATTCTTGTCTGCATTGCCTTTAGCTGTGATGGCAGTAGGCTCTGCAATGACCTCGTTGATGGCTGCTGCGGCATTAATTTCGAAACGCTTTCCCTCGACAAACAGGTAGTCTTTTTCGTCTTTGAGCGAAGCTACGATCAGGATGTAATTGCCGTCAGGCAACTTGTTTGTGCCCTCAGGGAGTTCGATAGACAGGTCGTATTTATCTTCCCTTGGAGCCTTCACGTTTTTGCTGATAATCGGATGGTCTGTGTCAAACTCACCGTTTTCCATCTTCTTACAGAGCATCAGATCAATGACGTTGTCTTCTGGCACTTTCTTTCCTACGCCGTCATGCAAGCCAACCATTGCCTTGATAGTGTCACCCGCTGCGTAGATAGAGTCATTATCAAATGCAACTAAGCCGTAAGGCAGACCGGCACCATAGTATGTCAGAGTAGGGCTGCCGACAGCAGTCATCTCGCTGTCAAGAGTACCGTGGCTCTTATGCACACCGATGCTTATTACGCTATCCTCCTTAACCTGGAATGTAATATCGCTCTGGTAGGAAAGGTTTTTCATACTCTTTGCCAATGCCTTGTCGCTCTGAGGCAGTGTGAGAGCAATGAATCCTTCCTCTTCGCCATTCAGTGCAGTTTCGGTAGCTCCTGCAAGGATATGCTTTGACTTTGCAGAGAATCCGTTAGCCTCTATCTCAGCAAGAACTGGGTCTAAACCTTCCATCTTTGTCAAATCACATGGCTGATAGATCACTGGCCATGAGAGTCTGTAGTAGCCTTGAGGCATCTTCTTTACCTCTTGCGTCAGACTGAAGCCGTTTCCTTCATATTTCTGCGTGCGAACCACCATAGCCGAGTGTTGCTTATTGTCAATCACCTCGTTGAAGTATGTAGGGTTAATCTTACCGTTGCACTTCCATCCTTTGCCCTTGCCTTCATTCTTGAAGTCTGGCTCCTTGAGGCGGTATGTAGCGTCAACCGGATTCAGTGTAGAAGCACCCTCAAGAGGATCTACAACCTCTATCAGCCATGTACTTGGCTTTTCGAGGTAAGGACCATCCATAATAACTCTATAAGAGCCCTTGCTGGCAGAATCTACGGAGCAGATTAAATCTTGCTGAACCTGTCCGTTCATCGTGCTGTCTGCCGACATACGCATAGCTATCTCCTTTGTGCAGATAAGAGAACTGTCCGGAGCATAAACAGAATATTTTGTTACGCCCTGATAGTTGGCTATGTCGTAAGGGAAGCCAGTGTTTATGTACGAGTAGATGTCAAGCTGGCAATATTCTTTAAGTGGAGTTTCAGCATAGCCGTTCTTGCCATAAACTTTGCTGGTCGGCTTCATGTTCATCTGAATATGACCCTTCTGACCGACATTTTCTATAGGATCCTTCCATTCCCAGTTGTAATGACCGCCAATTTCAGTGGCAGCCCAGTTTATTGGAGAATGAAACTCGCCACTATTTACAAATGACATTGTGATTCCGAAGTCCGAAATATTTCCCATGTCACGACGATAATAATCCTTAATCTGAGCATTGATGGTATAACAAATAGAGTCTCCATCTTGAATTTCTTTGCCAGAGTAAGTGCCTGCGGATACTATTCCGATTTCGTTAGTCTCAGCAATTGTATCCTCAGGAAGGATTGCGAAACTTCCGTTGACAGCGCGCGTCATTACACGAATCTGATAGTAAAGTCCCTTTCCGTTATTGTACTCGAAAGGATTTGCAAACTGCGCCTTAGCCACAAGCGAACAGGCAAACAGCAATAATAACATTAGTCGTTTTTTCATCTGTGTAAGTATTATTATCGTATATGTATCTCGTAGTTTATTTTAAAATGCGCACAAATTTACACATTCCGCGCAGATTATCGGCTTGCAAAATGAAAAAATCTGCATCTGAACCGCAAATTCTAAACATTTTGCAAGATTTTCAGCATGTTCTTCTCGCAAATATTCAATGAAAAGGCATTTTTCTTACCGGCACAGCCTTAGGAAGATAGCAGCCTCAGCAACCTGTTCCTTAGCTTTACAAAAATATTCCTATAGGAACAGAAAATTATTCCTTAGGAATACGATGCGTAATCCTAAGGGCGATGTAGGGCGAGGAATATGTAGGGACGCAGCCAGAGGAAGGTCGCAGCCCCAGCGACCAATCCGCGACAGCGGATATCTGCTACCGAAAAAGTAAAAAAAATAGACTTTTTCAGGCAAAATCCTACATTCCTACATAAAACCTCAGCGAGCCCCTGTGTTTATCGGGGTTCAGCGGCTATGTAGGATTTATGTAGGATCCATGTAGGATAATCATCCTACATAAAATTGCTATGTAGGATAATGTAGGATAATGTAGGATTTATGTAGGATTATTTTTATCCTACATAGACTTAACTCTCTGATAATGTGATAGTTACAGAGAACCTATGTAGGAATGTAGGATTTTTGCTGCAAAAACCGAGATTTTTGACGCTGAGAAGCCACTTTTTAGCGACTTTTAACGCTGACCATCCAGACTTCGCCACTTTTCGCCGTGAAATAGAACAGAAAGCATACCACAAAAAACTCCCACTATTCGTAGCGGGAGTTTCCTTGTTGTCATGCTTATTTGCCCTTTGACAGATCCTCAGCAAGGAGTTCTGCCTGGTATTCATAGTAGAACTTGCCGTCTATTACACTCATCATATCGCCAGGAGCGTAGCCGACATACAGTGGACTTATTGATGGTCCTACTGACATTTCATACTTTCCGTTTTCATCACATTTAGCTCGGTTCATTTGTGCGCCGAAGTTCATACTGCGCTGAACTTGTGCTGGCAGGTTCTCGAGGAAACTCTTGATGTTTGCCTTTGGAGTGACCTTGGCTTCTACATAGTCAATGCCC
>JAZRYU010000101.1:0-4350 GCA_045600885.1 Prevotella sp. | reverse complement strand
CTCCGTATTCAGTCGCTTGGTGATTGGTGTATGCTTGATGATGTTGAGTGGGAAGATGGCATCATAACACTTGCTATTCATGATGACGAATTGGAAGGAAGCCTTATCATTGTCTATGAAGATGGCAAGGTCAACAGAGTTCCTATGTCTCAGCTTACAGACAAAAGCAGAGGAAACTTCTACAAGATGTATAATCATAAGAAGCCAATCTTCGTTTGTCCTGTACGCAAGGATGACGCATTGCTTACAGCGTACGAGGATGACCATGGAAAGCAGTTCTTCCGACTTGATGATGCTTCAACCATCGATGAAGGCAAGATGCTCTCTGCCGGCAACACACTCACCGATGTTGACTTCTCGAAGGTCTTCTACTGTGAGATTGTAGGCAAGCAATACCATGATGATTTACATCGAATGCACAACCTGAAGCGTAGTTCTCTTGGCTTCCAGGCTCTTACTGGCTATGGTTTGAAGGAACAGGAGGTTATGAGAAAAATAGGCATTGAACTATAACAAAGCAATCAGTTAAGTACGATTCAGACATTCGTGTTTGAGTCGTACTTTTTGCCGTTCAAAAGAAAAAAAATCCGCTCTTTCGACTGCTCATTTACCACAAATGTCATAAAAATCATCAAATTATCATAGATTATGGCGGTTATTTGAAACAAAAGTTGTACCTTTGCAACTGATAACATTTTATCTATAAACACTCTGTATAGAATATAATGAATAATATATTATCACTTTTAGACAACTACACGCTTGATAATGCTGATGACATTGCCAAGTCATTGGCTGATGACTTCCGTAAGCGTCGCATCGAAAAGAACCTGACTCGTGAACAGGTTGCGGAGAAATCTGGCGTTGCTGTGGCAAACATCGTGAGATTCGAGCAGAAAGGACTCATTTCACTGAAGAATCTCATTGGCATTGCCATGGCTATGGAATACACGTCTGAGGTGAAGAATATATTTTCTGAGCCAAAGTACTCTACCATGGAGGAACTGACTCAGATACGAAAGAATACTGGTAAAACGAGGGCACATAAGCAATGAACAGCATAGACAGACTTACAGTAAAATATCATGGTGAGGTTGTAGGAGTAATCTCACTGACTCCAGATGACAAGCGTTTGGCATTTGAATATGATCCACGTTGGCTTGCTGAAGGTTTCAGCATATCACCTTTGGAACTCCCATTGAAGACTGGATTATTCCTTGCAAAGCCCACCCCTTTGTATGGAGACTTTGGTATTTTTGAGGACAGTCTTCCTGATGGCTACGGTCGCTATCTCCTTCATAAAGCTTTGATGCGTGAAGGTATTGATGACAGGAACCTTACTGCCATCGAGCGACTGAGCATTGTAGGCAACAGTGGCATGGGGGCACTGACATACGAACCAGAGACCATCATATCCACAGGAGAAGAGATTACTGACTTCGACTTACTCCAGGAGAAGGTTCTGGAAGTTCTCAAAGAGCAACAAGACACAGATGCTGGACTTCTGCTCTACAACAGCGGTAATAGTGGCGGTTGCCGTCCAAAAGCAGTATTCTCAGATGCAGAAGGTCATTGGCTCGTAAAGTTCCGTCACACCTACGACCCCAAAGACATGGGTAAGCAGGAATACCACTACAATGAGATTGCCCGAAAGTGCGGTATCGACGTGCCTGACTTCAAGCTGACCAATGGAAAGTACTTTACCACAAGACGATTCGACTTAACTGATGAAGGTGAGCGCATACACACAGCAACTGCAGGAGGTTTGCTTTGTCTTTCGCTTTCAGAGCCAGTGCTCGACTATAGCAACCTGCTTGCACTTACTGGTTACATCACTCAGAATCCAAAGTACGTTGAGGAAATGTATCGTCGCATTGTATTCAACTATCTTACAGACAACAAGGATGACCACTGCAAGAACTTCAGCTACCTGGTTCGCAAAGACACTAATGGCAAATTCATCTGGCATTTGGCTCCTGCATACGACCTTACTCTTTGTACCGAAGGCTACAATGGTCAGCACGCTACTTCTGTCAACTCAACTGGCAACCCTACTCTACAGGACTTCATATCTGTAGGTACAAAGATAAAGATGAGCGAGAAGCGTTGCAAGGAAATCTTTGATGAGGTATATCAGAACTGTGGCGACCTGCTATTAAATGACATCACGAAGAAATAATATGAACGATATGAATCCAGACACCCAAAAGGTCATTGATGCAATCATGACCAGAACCAGCGTCCGTCAATATACTGACGAACCATTAACTGATCAAGAAATAGAAACGCTCTTGAAGGCAGGAATGGCAGCACCATCAGCTTGCAACCTCCAACCATGGAGATTTGTTGTAGTCACTAACCCTGTTGTAAAGCAAACCATAAGTGAACAAATAAAGCCAGCAGGTCCGGCTTCAAAGGCTCCAGTCGTTATCGTTGTATGCGGTGACATGGATCACACTTTTGAAGCAGCTCCAGATTATTGGGCAGAAGATTGTTCTGCAGCAACTGAAAACATCTTATTGGCTGCTCATGCTATGGGACTTGGAACTGTGTGGATGGGTATCTATCCTCAAAAGGAAAGGTACGAGTTTCTGAAGGAATTGCTTGACTTACCAGACAACATTAGAGCATTTGGCATGATTGCTGTAGGACACCCTGCTGAACATCCTGCACCAAAAGACAAGTGGGATGCGGATAAGGTACATTACGAGAAATGGTAATATAATTGCCGTCCAAAAGAAAGAGAGCCTTCAACTGAGGACTCTCTTCTTTGTATAAGACCTGTCACAATTACTTACGGCTCTTAAAGTGAGGAGTTGATCTATGACTGTTTGGCTTAACGAGTTGTTGAGCATAACGCTCTGCAAGTTGTATTAACTCATTTTCCGAGAGCTGCTTATTACCCTGAATCCAGTTGTTCAAATCTTGCCTACTGAGAAAAACCGTTTTCGAATTTGGTTTATAACAACCCAATTCACCCTTTGACGTCATTTTGTAAACTGTACTCTTTGACAGATTGAGATAGTTTGAAGCTTCTTCAATAGTGAAGAAATCTTTGAGCATGTAGTTCTGATTTTCAAACTTTTCAAGAAGTTGAAACATTCGGTCTATCCTACTTTTATCACCCAACGGAAGTTGAATAGCCTCAATCTTAGCAACAACAGCCTTCAGATGTTCCCACTTTTGGAGAAGTTCATCGACCTCCGAAAGAAACAGATGCAGTGAATCATAATCATCCTTTGTCATAGAATTGATTTTAAAATTAAACAATAATGGAATAACACTCTGGCATCATGCAAACGCCTTTGCCTTGCCCATGTTTCTTTCCCTCTTGTAGTATCAACTACGTTTGGGAGCATGTGAAACAATTATGTTGCTATCCAAAGTAGTTACAGCATTCAATGCAAGGTTTTGTCTGTAAAATACAACCTGTAGAGGTGGAGATTTTTCTGCAAACCAAAGGCATGACCTTTCATAGAATGTGCTGTCACAACTAACTTTGCATCATAATTGTCACTTTCTCCAAACGTTTAGACATGCAATAGCCAATAGTCTATAACGTGAACCTTCTATATAATTTTGCCGTCCAAAAGAAAAAGACCCTCCTATGTTTTCGCTAAGTTGATAGAGAAGTTGACGGAGGTTCAATCTTCTGCTTGCAGAACTGTGCAAAGACATTGAAAGAGCGTCAAATTGGAGCGATCGGCTGGTAATAAAATAACGTATTTCGGTTTATTTATAGGCTTTATATATCAACTTGGACTAAACCTTTTATAACGAATTACCACAAAATTCTGTTTAGTTTAATTTTTTTACTACATACAAGTGTTAAACTAAACCTTTTTTTCTTTTGTTCGGCAAAAATTTTGTAATTTTGCACCTAAATAAAGGAGGTTCATAAAGAACTGACTTCGTGGAAATAGCAATAGAGGTTACCCCCTTGCGAGACTGTCCCCCAGGGACACTTTTCCACGCAGATTCGTCCCTCGGAGGGACAACAAAGGACAACTCAGTGGAGTTAGGCTTGAAACATACATTTCTAAAATAAACGTAAAGTGCTTCGATTAGAGGACTTATAGGACAATATCCAAATATAGTCATAACATCGGCAAAGAAATTTGGCTACTATAAGACATCAAAAAGAGTTCAATAAAAGTTCAAAAACTACGATTTTTGAGAGTCTAAAAATAATACCAAATAAAGTGTTAATTGCTTTAACAATCTAAGTAACGGCAAATGAGACATGCCTATTTTAACAACTATTTTTGGAGTCACAATTTCAAAACAGTCGATAAAACATGGTAGAGACTGTCCCTAATTCTGTCCCCCGAAGGTGATTTTTGCAAAAGA
>JAZRYU010000100.1:0-4385 GCA_045600885.1 Prevotella sp. | reverse complement strand
AAGAATACAATGCCTCAGTATATTCCGAGCATCGCAAGAAGCAACTCAGCAAGAGCATTGAAAGAATGCAAGGAAAGCTGTCGAGAATGCAAAACGAACTTGCGGCTTGTGGATAAATGAGGTTTAGTTATATAGAAGCCGCTAAAAGAAACTTTAATCATTCGGCGGCGCAACCCGCCATAAGTCAATTAACACGAAAGGGGGCAATTAATCACCCAGAAATGAAACTATTTACATAGAAAATTTGCGAGGTTCAAAATTATTCCGTAATTTTGCACCCGTTTTCAGCGAGCCCTTCTTGCGGCTCATCCCAAACGTGCTAATTAACAATAATAAATAAACATCGGGAACTTCACAGGAAGAACCCAACAAAAACAACTAACAAAAATGATTATCGTACCAGTTAAGGAATGCGAAAACATCGAACGCGCCCTCAAGAAGTTTAAGAAGAAGTTTGAAAGAACAGGTGTTATCAAGGAGCTCCGCGCTCGTCAGCAGTTTGACAAGCCATCTGTAAAGAAGCGTCTCAAGATGGAGCACGCTATCTACGTTCAGAAGCTCCGCGCAGCAGAGGATTAATCCTGGCTCTACGCAAACAAAAATATAGCCCGCGCTACTCAGTAGTGCGGGCTTTTTGATTAGAGATCTTCTATATCTTCTGTTGACAGATTTGTCATAGAAGCAATCTGTTCTATAGAAACTCCTGAAAGTTTCAAAGCCTTTGCAGCCTTTATAAGTGCTTCATGCTGTTCCGCAATCTGATTGCTTTGTCCCGCAATCTGATTGCTTTGTTCCGCAATCTGATTGCTTTGTTCCGCAATCTGATTGCTTTGTTCCGCAATCTGATTGTTTTGTTCAGCAATCTGATTGCTTTGTTCCGCAATCTGATTGCTTTGTTCCGCAATCTGATTGCTTTGTTCCGCAATCTGATTGCTTTGTTCTGCAATCTGATTGTTTTGTTCCTTAATTTTTTTGTCGCGCATCATGATCGCTGTGTCGCGGTTTTCTATTGCTTGAAAGTATTCCTCTTCAACATTCATGTCCTGACGTACCTTGGCATCAGAAGCAGCAGAGAGGAGTCGGGTAAGGATACGATTCATTTCTGCATCTCCAGCGTATGTGCTCTCATCGATATTCAGCACCTGGCGATTATGCTTGTCCTTGTGGGTCTGGTCAAAGACACTCAACACCTCTTCCAATCTATTGCTTACCTTTCCACGAAGAAGAGGTATCTGCACTATAATACTATCATGCACAAGACTCTCAACAAACGGATCAGGCATACCTTTTTCTACCACATTTCCGTTGTAGTCGTATGATTTATGGCGTACATAAAGAACAGACTCTTCAATATCGCCAACGCGATGACCGAGCAGATAAACCGTTATCATCGGTAAACCGAAGCCCTGCGGATTATCATCCCTGATAATATTGTCTGGGTCAGCATATTGTGTGCCAAGATACTGACGGAAACGAAGTGTCTCCGTCTCCAACCAAGTTTTCTGCAGTTCTATTAGAATAAGCTTCAACGAACCGTCATCCTGACGAACCTGAGCACCGAAATCTATGCGAAACATTGAAATTTTGTCTCGCGAACCATTAGAATACTCATGCTTGCGAACATCTACCTCCACCACCTCGCGCTTAAGCAGGGCTGACAGGATTGTGCGGGCTATGCGTTCATCTTCCATGAGATATTTGAACACGCTGTCGTATATAGGATTGGCTACTGTTACCATATATTATTTATGTGTTATTTGGTGCAAAGTTACGAATATTATTTGTGATTTTGTCGGAATGTAGAGAGAAAATGTTACATTCCGACAAAAAAAGGGTGTAAATTTGTCAGAATCTGTACTAAAAGGTGTATTTTAAATGTCGCTCCAAATCTCTTCAATATCCTTACGCTTCTTCTGCGGACAATTTTCGTCAGCAGGAATGCCGATAGGGATTAGCACAACAGCTTCTTCTGAGTCAGAAAGAGAGAACGCCTCGTGGCAGAGTGCTGCGTCGAAATTACATACCCAGCAAGTGCCGAGGCCCTGTTCTGCGGCAGCAAGGCAGATGTGCTCTGTGATGATGGCGGCATCAATGTCGCCGTGGTATTTGCCGTCAGCAGCTCTTACCCACGCCTTGTCTTTTTGTGCCACAACAATGATCACCGCCTTTGCCGTGCGTATCCATTCTCGATTGTAAGTAGCGCATACCTTTGCCAGTCCTTCCTCAGAGGTTACCATGAGCAGTTTCCATGGCTGAAAGTTTACTGCGGAAGGTGCAAGTCTGGCACACTCCTTGATATAGTCAAGCTTATCGGCTGGTATAGCCTCGTCTTTGTAAGAGCGGACACTGTATCGTGCCTCGCATAGTTCTTTGAATGTCATAATGTTGAAGGTTATAGAGTTTTAATAGATTATTGTCCCAACTATCCCTCGGCTTTTGTTTTGCCAAGGAGATGCAAGATGCTCCAGCCGGCGAGGTAGGCTATAGATGCCAGACAGAAGATGAGCTGGTAGCTTTGTGTCCACTCAAGGATGATGCCGACGGCTGAGGCTGCGATGATTCCTCCTACGGCTCCGCAGAATCCTACCAAGGCAGTCATTGTGCCAACCTGCTGCTGTGGGAATCTGTCTGATACGACGGTGTAGATGTTCGCTGCCCATGCCTGGTGGGAGAAGCAGGCGAGGGAGATGATGGCAACAGCAGCTACGATGCCATTGCAATATGGAATAGCCATTACCGGCAATACCATGCATGCACAGATAAGCAGGCTGAGTGCACGGGCACGCAACACTTTCATGCCGTGCTTTACCATAAAGGATGATAGCCAGCCGCCAAAGATGCTGCCTACATCGGCTATAACGTAGATGATCATCAGCGGAAGGACTGTGGCTGAGAGATCCAGACTGTAGGTCTTCTTGAGAAAATCGGGTGTCCAGAAGAGGAAGAACCACCATGGCCAGTCGGCAATGAAGCGACAGAGACTGAGTCCGAGAACTGTTTCCCAATTGCTTGAGAGTGGGGGAGTCTGGACGGTTGGGACTGTCTGCTCAGTAGTTTCGGCATTATCCTCTATATATGCCAGTTCTTCTGAGCTTATTCCGCGTGTGCGTTTCGGCGTATCATAGAGCAATATCCATAACAGAAGCCAGATGAATCCGAGTGCTCCGGTAACAAGGAATGCCATGCGCCAGCCGTATTCAAGGGCGAGGAAAGTGACCAAAGGAGGGGCTACGATGGCTCCGATATTACTGCCGGAGTTGAAGATGCCTGTGGCAAAGGCGCGGTCCTTCTTAGGGAACCACTCTGCAACGGTCTTTATGGCAGCAGGGAAGTTGCCTGACTCGCCAATGGCAAGCATGAAACGTGCGCCGGCAAGCGAGAGAAAACCTGTGGCAGCGGCATGCAAACAGCCGGCAAGTGACCAGATGGAGATGCTCACGGCGTAAGATATGCGAGTGCCATATTTGTCGATGATGCGACCGGCAATGAGCATTCCGATAGCATAAGCAGCCTGAAAAGCGGAAACGACATATCCATACTGCGACTCCGTAATGCCAAGATCGTCAGAGAGGTACGGCTTTAACTGCGCCAACACCTGGCGGTCAATATAGTTTATTGTAGTGGCGAAGAAAAGGAGCGCAACGATTCGCCAGCGGTAGTTTGTGGGGATCTTCATTATTTACTCAGACTTCATGTTTTGTGCATGGCATGCATCTATGACAACAATAACATTGTCTATGATTTTATAGGCAAAGTACCATTTCTTGGTATTTGCCATAAAACATCCTTCCCACTGTTTCAAAGTGGGAAAACGTCGTAGCAGACCATTTTCTATTTTATATATAGAGTCAATAGCTTCATCTACATTCTTGTGCATTAATTCACGAGAATAAGTATGGGCATATTTTTTCGCTACATTTTTGTAGAACTCTTTAATAGAAGTTGTACATTGGGGAAGGATAATGTATTTCATCGCAGGTCGTAATCTTTCGCCAGTTGGTCAACGTAGTCGTGTAAATCCTTTCGTACGTCTTCAATATCCTTCGCTCCCATGTGAATTGCCTCTTCGTAAGTATTAGGCATCTCAAGGTGTCCTGAAGATTCAAACGAATTATCAGAAGTTTGAGACAGCATAAGTATCATAAGATGACGCTTCACGTCTTCACTGACGCAATTTAATTGCATCGTATCATATAGTTTGCGTGCTGTTTGTTCTGCGTGGCTCATATTTTATAAGTTTTTTACGTCTTCTATATAACTAAACCTCATTTATCCACAAGCCGCAAGTTCGTTTTGCATTCTCGACAGCTTTCCTTGCATTCTTTCAATGCTCTTGCTGAGTTGCTTCTTGCGATGCTCGGAATATACTGAGGCATTGTATTCTT
>JAZRYU010000099.1:0-21297 GCA_045600885.1 Prevotella sp. | reverse complement strand
AGTCAGCACACCATGAGCATCAGCAGATGTGAAGATCATCGTATTCTTCCATTCCCAATAGTCATTGAGGGCACGGTCATAACCAATCTCGGCAGTGAAGGTGTTACCTCCCTTCGTGTTCTCCTTACGATAGCGGTAGGCACCTGTCAGCGTGTTGTAATAGAACACATCTTGCAGAGGATCAATGGTGTGATTGTACTTTAAGGCAACAGAGAACATTTGTTCGTGCTTTGGTATCATCAGGGTGTAGTTAATGTCAGCCTTTATTTCTTTCCATTTCTTCAAATCAGGGTTACCTTCGAGGATGTACAGAGGATTGGTATCATCAATATATCCGAGGGTACTGATAATTTCCGGTAAGTTCTCCTGATAGAGAGCAGAAGCACGAAGCGTATTCCGTTTGTTTGGTCTCCATGTCATTTCAATCTTTGGTGTGGGGAGCAGGTTCGTACGAGTAGCCGTAGTGTCAAGTGCTGCACGCAGATAGTCGGTATGCTCATTCTGAAGGACAAGGTCAACCGATGGCTTTATCATCAGCTTATTTATGTTCCAGATTCCTGTCAATGTCAGCTGATTGCTGAAGATGTGGTAGGTTTGCTCCGAACTGTTGGCAAAGTCGTATTGTCCATTACGCTGACGGTCAAACATGGAGTAGTAATCTCCAAACTTAAATTTGTAGCGTGCTTCAAAATTGAAGTTGTCCGAAAGCCAAGTACTTGCGAGGGCACCAAATCTGCTCTCGAAATTGTGGAAGTTATTATGGTACGACTGCTTGTCGGTGGTATGCATACCTGTCTGAAAATAGTCATAGCCGGCAGTTTTACCATAATCCTTCGTGCCACCGGTATAATCAATGGTAACACCAAACATGTATTGGTTCTTGCCTACATATTTGTACAGTTGTGGAGCAACATTGATATGCTTCTCTTCACTATTGGTAACAGACATAGCACTACTATAGTTCATTGGCGTACCAAGTTCATCGCCAAGGTTCTGTTCCTCCTCCAAATGTATAGTCTTTCTTCCCTTAGTGTACTTTGCTTCAATAGGAATATAAGCATTTAATGTAGGGGTTATGTTGAAATATCCCTTAAAATTGAGGGGGACACTCAATGAGTGGTCATAGACATTGTACTCGGAACTTGTAAGCGTAGAATAGTTATCTGGGTTAAAGGACTCTAAGTTGGTTGCTTCCTGATAGCGATCATCCACATGGTCAACATGACTCTCAATGTTCCAATAGTTAGCTCGTTGCCATCCAGTGAATTTTGGGTTCCAGAGATGCTGATACCCTAATGCACCAATCTGTTGGCGATACAAGTTAGCACCTCCTTGCCAAATCATATTTCCCTGATACCCTATAGGCTGATTTCTTCTGTCATTGTCACCCACACGGAAGAATGCCATGAGCGGATTATGTTCACTCAGATAGTTGGCGCTCAGACTTGCCTCGTAGTTGGGCTGTGTGTATGCCGAGCCCTTGGCCTGTCCATACCACTTTTCCAAGAATCCTGGTTTGATGACGATGTCGAGCACCTGTTCCTCGTTGCCATCCTTCTTGCCAGTGCGTTCTGTATATTCACTCTGCTTTTCATAGCCTTTAATCTCCTTAACGGCTTCAGCTGGCAATTGACTGACAAGATCACTGGAAAGTGTTTTCTCTCCATTCATGCGAAGAGAGATGGGACGTCCGTTCCAATAGAGTTGACCGTCCTTTTCGGTGACGCCTGGCAGCTTCTGAATAAGTTTCGCTACACGATCGCCATCCTCCAACTTGAATGCTTCTGGATGGAAAACCACAGTATCACCTCGCATGGTGAATCGCTTGGCATGAGCGGAAACAGCCACTTCTTGCAGCAGAATCTCGTTGGGAACAAGCTCTATGTTACCAATATCCATGGTGTCTTTTCCTTCTACACACGAAACACGTTTGTTCTTATCATAGTATCCAATGAAACTAATGTTTATTTCAGTTTTCATTGCAGGTGATGATCCTATGAATATACCCAAAGAGTCGGTTGCTAAAGTGTAGCTCATGGTAGATTTTTCCCCATAAATGGTAAACTTAACGCTCGCTCCCTCCAAAGGCTCTTTCGTCTGAGAGTCAATAACACGACCTTTCACAATATCTGCTTGGGCAGAGATGGAAATGAGAAACAGGAGTATTGCTGATAAAAACCTCATATTCATTGCGTTAACTCATGTAAAATATGTAAAAACTATGGTAAGAATCTCTTTTTGGGAGCTGATAACTATGGTTTGATTTGGTTATTATCTTGATGACGCACTTAGGCTCACGCTTTGCATCCTTGGCATATTTGATATAATCAGGATTCTTAATGTCCTTTATCACTTCCATGGAGATAATAGATGATGTAGCTATTTTTGTTATCTCAGAGAGGGAAACCACTTTTTCGTTCAGTACGAATATGGCTTCACCTGCACTAAGACGCTGCACATTTGTATTATCATCCTTGAGAGCCTTCGTGTATGCCTCTGCATAAGGTTGCATAATGCTGTCGGCAAAGATAACACGACCCGAGGATAGCACCTTCACGTCCTTTACTGGTTGATTGCCTGAGGTAGCTATTACATGCACGTTTACGTCATGTTTCGTATCAATGGAGTAGCTCTCGATAGTCTTACCCTTCAGCTGACTGCCGTCGAAATTCTCAATATGCTGTCCATCAATAATATAAATGTTTTTGGTTGCATTCTGTGCACTTATGGTTGTTATAGCGAGTACTGCTAATAGCAGAAACATTATAGTTTTTTTCATTGTGATATTGTTTTTAGAAGTTTATATATTCTGATACCATTTCTACAGAAGAACCGTTAGAGCATCTATGAAGATTGTAAGAATTGGACGATCCCTTTACACTGGAGACCTTTATGACGAAACTTTTATTTGCGGTAGGTGTAGCTGTTATCGTAGCGTCATCATGACTTATATCTGCAAGGATGCGTACGGTCTCTAACAACTCAAACGTACTAATATCCTCTGTACTTGCGGATTCTTTCTGAGCTGATAACTCTTCTTTCTGCTCTTGATGTTTTCTCTTTGGATTAACGTTCTCAGCAATGGTTTTCTGTACCTTTGAATGCACTTCCTTGTTTACTGGTTTTTGATCAGAAACAGCTTCTGCCACAAGGGTGTTCTCTTTTACTGATTCCTGCGAACATTTCTCACTGATAATATCGCTATCATTCGGAACTGGTTTTTCTGCAGGCTTAACTTCTGCGATAGATGAAGGTTCTATGACTGACGCGCTGTTCCAAGGATGCCAAACAAATAATCCTATGATAGCTGCCACACAAGCAACAGATGCCCATGACAACAAGCGTATATGCTTTGGCTTTTCATTATTAGCCGGCAGCAACATTGCGTCCAACTCCTCTTGGCTGAAATCGTAAGCATCGGTCTTGAAGCTATCAAACAGTTCCTTATATACCTGCCATTTCTCTGGTACTGTTTCTGTATCTCGGAAATATTCTGCCAGCAACTGCTCTTCAGCCTCTGTGGTTTCTCCATCAATAAACCTGCATAAAAGCTTATCAATGTATTCCGTTGTGTATATCATAAGTCGGTTCCTTTCATTTCTTTTAGTAATAGTTTTCGGGTCTTGCTTATCATTCCTCGAATGGAAGACTCTGACGTTCCGATGACCTTTGCGATGTCAGCATACGTCATGTTCTCTACGTTTCGCATCCTGAGAATCGCTCGTTGCTTGTCATTAAGCGAATGGATACTGCGTTTCAATTTCTGTCTGCTTTCTCGCTCCTCTAGTCGGTCATGTGGATTGCCAGGCATGGTTATGTCTTCTACTTTTTCTATTGAAACCGATAGCTTAGACTTTCGTAGCATGTTCAACGATACATTCCGGCAGATTACGGATGCCATTTTCTTGATACCGGCAGCATTCTCAATACGATCCCTCACCATCCATAATTTAACAAGAGTCTCCTGAACAGCATCTTCTGCATCTTCTGGATTGTCGAGAAAACGTCTTGCCTGACGGAGTAAATCGCTCCGTATTTTCTCAACGCTATGTATGAACTCTTGTATTTCCATTGTTTTTTAAAGTGTATCTACTATAATAACACAAAAGGTCAGATTATGCTACCAGAAAAACGTGTAGAATAAAGGAAAATCTTTTGCCTAGCGGTTTTCTTGTGAGTGACGTAGAAGCCTATGGCGTTGAAACTCTGATCTTCCTATGAGAATCCAATACGCCTTCTTTGGAAATTCATAGCATTTTCTAGTAAGAAAATTAAAATATTCTTATAAGAAAAATGCTATTTTCTAGCAAGAAACCGATTGCTATTGCTAAGGACTTTGATTCGCTTTATGTACCTTTTTGTGTACCATAATGCACCATAGGGTACATTGATTAAATGGCTGATATTCTGCTGTTTATAGGTGCCTATGTACCTATGTACCTTGTTTTTGTAAAAACCCGGCAGAATATAAAATCAGCCTACACCCCCTACACCCTCCTTGTAAATCGCTTATTATCAAGCCCTTATGAGGTGTAGGCAAGGGTGTAGGCTGGTGTAGGCAAAATGGCATATCCTACACCCATGTAAATGCCTGTGATACAGATACTTACGACGAAAAGGTGTAGGGTGTAGGCAAAAAAAAATGCCGCAGGCTGTCTTGGACAATCTGCGGCATTATTGTTAGCTCGGAAGAAATCTTCTTTTTAGTGACGAAGACCGAGAGCCTTAACGATAGCACGGTAGCGAGCGATGTCGCGATCCTTAAGGTAAGTAAGGAGTGAACGACGCTTACCTACGAGCTTTGTAAGAGAACGTGCAGTAGTGAAGTCCTTGCGGTTCTGCTTGAGGTGCTCTGTGAGGTGAGCGATACGGAATGTGAAGAGAGCGATCTGGCTTTCTGCTGAACCTGTGTCAGTGCCGCCCTTACCGAACTTCTCGAAGATTTCTGCCTTCTTTGCTGAATCTAAGTACATGATTGTAATAGTTTTATAATGTGATTAATAATTAGTTTTACGCTTTAACGTCGCACATATACACGCAAAAGCGGCTGCAAAGGTACGAAGATTTTAAATGAAAAATGAAAAATGAAAAATGAAAAGTCTTTCCAAAGCGAGAATTGTTGATAGCTGTCAAAAAGACGGATCGGCGAAAGATGTTGCGCGATTAATATTTTTCACTTTTCACTTTTCATTTTTATTCAATTGTCACTGCGAGTGGATTCTTCAGAGCAGCGAGTGTTTCCTCTGTGCGGAGCTTCCATTCTGCGAGCGAGCGTACGTCGTTCTTGCTCCATGCTGAGCCGAAGTAGTAGGTATATTTCTCATTGTTGCGAATATTGCGGATGCCGAGAAGATGTCCTGCTGCGCCTGGAGCATCCTTGATAGGACGCATCTCTGTCTTCTCAACGCCGTTAGGGAAGAGTACGCCGGTGTAGATCTGGAAGTTCTGTGCGGCAGGATTGTCTGTTGGGTCGGCATAAAGGGCATAATCCTTGTTGAGGACGATGCTCTCTGTGTCTTCTGAGTGAACCACAACGCCCGGTGCAATCTGTGCGCCGGTAGTGAGACCTTCGTACCAGACGGTCATCTTGTTGTAGTTTGTGCCCTTGTCGAGAGAGAGGATGCGATGCTCTACAACGCCCTTGTTCTTGCCCATGTCTGTAGGGCAGTAGGTGAGTTCTACGCAGAAACGGAGCGGACCGTTGTCGAGAATCTTGTATGTCTTGTAGCTGTAAGGCAGGATGAGCTCGCCAGCGATGATAACGCCAGGAGCACCGCAGCCGAGGGTAGGACCCACCTTATAGCAGTCGAGTCCGTAGCCATGGTCGTAGTGGTAAGTGGTTGCTTCTTCCATGGCGTGAGCTTCTTCTGTCTTGCCTTCCTTCTTGAGCTGCTCAATGGCAGGATGGTTGTCGAGCTCTACCTTGTAGCGCTTCTCTACCTCAAGGTCTGGCGTGTTCTTCACCCAGACGTCGATACCGAAGGCGCGCTCTTTGTTAGCCTGAAGAGCAGGACCGTAAAGGCGATAGGCTGTGCGGTCGTTCTCCCAAGCGATGTCGTCAACACGCTCTGGATACTGACGACCAGTTACGAACACCTTTGCCTCGCGTGGCATTCCTTTCTCGACGGTGAAGGTGGCTGTGCCGCAAGGACGAACAGCAACGTCAAGGAGTACCTTGCCGTCGTGAGTCTTCTGGTATGACACTTCCTGATTGAGTGCGTTCTTGATGATGAAGCCGCCACCGTTGGTAAGACCGAGCTTCTTCTCTATGGCAGAGAGCGAAACCTCTACTACCTCCTGACGCTGTGTCTTCTCGTCGTTAGTGACTGTGATAGTCGCCTTCTGCGCGAAACCTGCTGTGCAGAAAAGCGAGAATATGGAAAAGAGAATTGTTTTCATAGATGAAATAATTGATAAGTAGGTTAAGCCCTATGACTTGATATTATAACAGAAAACAGGGCGGAATTTTAATTGAAAATTGAAAATTGAAAATTGAAAATTATTTTGCGGCGCAAGCCTCATTGTCCATTATCCATTTTCAATTCTCAATTAATTAGGAGCCCTTGGAAAACTCCTGACGGAGAAAACCCCTTAACGGAGAAAACAAAAACAAAGAAAACTCGCCGCGGAATTGTTTTCTAATGTTTCCGTTTTCTGCGTTTGGCAGTTTTCTGGGAGCTTGCGACCGTTTTCCTGCGCCCACTTATCAACGACAATGGGAAAAAGAAAGCGCGTTTTCTGTTAACATTATTTTACCGGACAGTAATAGTTTTGAATAATTATTAACGAACGGCTTTATTGCCGTTTTTTTTGAAATCGGATTAATCTAGATGGAAGACTTCCTTTATCGGAATGGTAACTGGAGAATTATCTGGGTTCACCTCCATGATGTCTGCCATCATGTCCCACCACTTCTGCGTGATAGGATCTACGCCATTAGATGTATCCTGAGTGTTATTGTCTGATGTACACTCCTGATAGCCGAAGAGGATGTTTGTATCTTTGTCCCAATAGATGCTGTAATTGCATACTCCTGAGTCCTTTATCATCTTCACGAGTTCTGGCCATATCTCTGCATGGCGCTTCTGGTATTCTTCCTCGCAGCCTGGTTTCAGCTGCATCTTAAAAGCAAATCTTGTCATAATATTCGTCAATAGTTTATTGTCAGATCTCCTATTATATAGTTGCTGCCACCGATGAATATAACGTCATCTTCTGCGGCATCGTTCTTTGCTGCATTGTATGCTTCGGCTGCTGAAGGATAGTCTTTTCCTTGCAGTCCGAGCGCAATGCCTTTTTCCTTTATTATATTACAAGGGATAGCTCGGTGCGACTGTGCCTGAGTGAAGTAATAGTCAGCTTCTTTCGGCAGCATCTGCATCACGGAGTCAACATCCTTGTCATCCACCATTCCGAAAACCACCCTTAGCTTACCGCAGCTCTTCACGCAGTCGGCAAGCATCTTTGAGACAAACTCCCAGCCAGCCTTGTTATGACCAGTGTCGATTATCGTCTTTGGACTCTCGCTAATAGTCTGCCATCGTCCCATGATGCCGGTATTCTTGCTAATATTCTGCAAAGCAGAGCGGAAGACACCCTCTAACTTCCCCAAAGGTGGGTCTAGCTTCACGACTGTCAGCACTGTACGAAGGTTCAGCTTCTGATAGTTTCCTTTCAGTTCGCAGACGTCAAACCACTGTTCCACCTCTTGCATCGTCGTTTCTTCCTCTGCATAGTGAATCTCTGCTTCCTTTTCTGCTGCAACATAATCAAAGACGGGCTTGGTCTCTGGTGTTGTCTCACCTATTACTACTGGTACGCCATGCTTTATGATACCTGCCTTCTGTTTGGCTATCTGCTGGAGAGTATCACCCAGAAGGGCTGTATGGTCAAGACTGATGTTCGTTATCACCGCCAATATCGGACGGATGATGTTCGTGCAGTCGAGCAATCCGCCCAGACCAACCTCTATCACGGCTATGTCCACCTTCTGATCTGCGAAATATTTGAATGCCATCGCCGTGGTCAGCTCAAAGAAGCTCGGCATCAGAGGCTCGAAGAAAGTGCGGTGACTGTCAACGAAATCTACTACCTCCTCCTCCGGAATCATCTCGCCGTTTACGCGGATTCTCTCGCGGAAGGAATAAAGATGTGGTGAGGTATATAGTCCCACCTTCAGTCCCATCTCCTGCAGATAAGAAGCAAGCATTGAAGAACAGCTGCCCTTGCCATTCGTTCCTCCCACATGAATAGTCTTAAACTTCTCATGCGGATGACCGAAATACTCATCCAAAGCAAGGGTATTCTCTAGCCCTTCCTTATACGCAGCACTCCCCACCTTATGGAACATCGGGGTGGAGTTATACAGATAATCTATGGTTTCTTTATATGTTGACATACGGCATTTGCCTTATTTTGAAGCGCAAAATTACATAAATTATAATAATCCGCAAAGAATTTCGTCAGATTTTGCCTTTCCTACCCCAAAAACTTTAATTAAAGTAACTACCTACATGACTGTTAACGCAAACAGCAGTTTTCACAGCATTTTTGTCCAAAATCCCCTCAAAAAGCATCTAAAACCCTCTTTTTGCGCAAACATATTACTTTTGTGCAAAAACGTATTGTTAAAACGTACATACTTTGTAATTTTAACAACTTTTAAAGACCGTTAAAGACTAATTTTCAACGAAATACAGCAAAGGCAGAATTCTGAGAAAAAAGTGAAATTTCTTGTTTTTTTAAGGGAAAATGTTTCAAATTAAGAGATTTATGTTTCGTATAAATTTGCAAGAAGGAACAAAAAAGCATTACCTTTGCAGTCGAAATCGGACGAAAGCCCCTGCAAATCGCAGCGATTCTGCTCCTTTTCACAGTTGGAATTCAAAAACAAATTTTTATATCATTTACAAACAATTATTATGAAAAAGTATTTACTTACATTATGTTTGACAATGCTCGCCTTCGTCTCTTCTTGGGCGCAGTGGGCGATAGACGTATCTACCGCACCTGTCTATGTTGAGGTAAACGGTGAAGATGTCGGTGCAGGCGGTTCTCCTAATGTACGCGAATTCACCATTACCACACCTACTGATGCTTCAGGCTATACTGTTGAAGCAGTAGAGGTTGTGGCAGAAGGAAAGGATGCTGGTCAGTTTGCAACAGCAAGTGCCCCAGAGTATGATTCCGAAACAGGAAAATATAAGGTAACATTCAGTCCTGCTTCTAACACTTCTGTCGGCATCACACACTTCTACCTTCAGATTAAGCAAGGCGGTACTGTCGTATCTTCTACAGCGGCTATGCCTTTTGAGGTTAACGTCTTTGACAAGACAAAGGCGCGCTACCTTATTAATCCTGGCAATCAGAAGATAACCCAGAGCACAACAAAGATTCCTGTTAGCCTTGCTCCTGTGACTGCTACTTCTACAGCAGAAATTACCGCAGACAATTCTAGCGGAAGAATAACTCTTGGCTCTCCTGCATTCGTAAATCCAGAAGCTGCTAACAATATTGTATATCTCTCAATCAATGCTGCATCTGCAAATATAGACGACGCAGTAACAATCACTATCACTCCTCCAGCTGGTTCTAAGGATCGTAATGGACAGGATGTTCAGGCAGTAACATTCACTCTTACAGTTGGCAAGCCAGAGTTCCCTATTACTTACAATAGCCTTTCTCGTGAGTTCCGTGTTGGTGAGAACTGGACATCTCCTCTTTATGTTGATACAGAAAAAGCACCAAATCCTCCTGCATATTCTGTAAGCTATACAATAACAGAAGGTTATCCTGAAGGCGTAATTCAGATTCATCCGAACACTTCTGACCCTATCAAGGCGAGCCTTACGGCTATGAAGGTAGGTCATACACAGATATGGGCAGTTATCGAACCTGAAGGTGACGATTGGGATCCTTGGATTCGTCCTCTCGACATCACTGTTCGTGAAGCTCTCTTGCAGCCTATCCTTACTGCAACTCAGGGTGCTGGCGCAGATGAGATTCCGGGCACTGCTGATGATACTAATGAGTGGACACCAACTCTTAAAGTAAACATTGACCCTAACAATGATAGTGAGGGCAATGCTGTATTTGCAGCTCCTCTTTCAAACCACTATACCGTAGAATATTCTCTTGAAGGTGAGATTCCAGGAACTGCCGAAGTTGACCCAGCAACAGGTGTAGTAACTGTTACTAGCACAAACGCTGCACAGTCTTTCTATCTCGTTGCAACCGTTGTCCCAAATGATCCTGAACTTTGTCTTGGTGGAACTGCAAGAGCCCCTATTGTCGTAAATGGTTCTATGTCTCAGGGTGCATACCTTTATAGGAATAATGATGATGATTGGACTGCATATACTGTAGATCCAGGTGGTCTTGGTGCCAACATCTTTGCTAATTACCACATAATGGATAAGAATGCTAGTACTGGCGAGTTTGAAGAAGTTACAAATGATGCTACAAAAGCAACACTGCTCCAGAAGTTCAAGGATGCTACAACAATCACGGTGAAGGGTACTATCAGTAACTATAGCATTGCTCAGCTTGCGCACGCTATTGGTACAGACTGGGATCACGTTGATCCTAATCGCCTTAAGACTCTCGACATGAGCGGATGTATCATGGTTGACTGTTTTGATCCTTCAAAGTTCCCTGTAAACAGAGATGACTTTACAGAAGAGCCTACAAGCCGTAATCTTAACTTCGTAAACGTCAAGGAGTTCGTTCTTCCAAAACCAGCCATTGGCGTGACAAACGGAACAGTTCTCCCAGCAGAGTTCAACAGACTCTTTACGGATCAATATACAAATAATCATTCAAACATTGAGTCGCTTGTTATCCCAGAAGGATGGACTGAAATCGCAGATAACTTCTCTAGAATAAACTCTATCTGGGGTGCTACACCATACGAAAAGCTTACTAAGCTCAAGCTCCCTAACACAATGGAGAAGATTGGTGCTTTCGCATTCTCTGGCTTCCATGTGCAGGTGCTCACAATGCCTTACAACATCCACAGAATCAACGAGGGTGCATTTGCAACATCTCCTAATCTTCAGGATGTTTACTTCACAGGTCCTGCTCCAGAATTCGTTCATACACTTGCTTTCTCTGGCGTAACACAGATGTGTAATAATACCACAAAGGACCAGCAACTTAATGGACATGTTGACCCAGAAATCACACGTTACGAATACTACAACGGTACTAACCCACGTGTGCTTGCATGTATCCTCCACTTCCCAGAGCAGTATAGATCATATTACACCGACGTAACACGTGAATATTTGAGAAGAACAGACGGTAATGAGTACCATAAGGGTAATGCCGATAATCAATACCTTCCTGATGGTTGGAATCCTACATTCATCCAGCAGGTTAGAAATAAGAAGATTGACTACAATGCGTATGTAAGTGACAAGGTGAACTATGGTGCAAAGGATGCATACTATGGTCTTGACATGATTTGGCCTTCACAGGACCAGATGTCAACAGGTTTCGCTATCGCTCAGGCTGGATACCAGTGGAGCGGACAGCCTCTCAGAACTGCGGATCAGTATAACCCTAATGCAACTTATGACAACGACTTGGTTGACCGCCGTGGCCTCTACCAGTTCATCATCGCTATGTGCAATGCTGATATTCACTTTGAGTTTGAAATGAATAAGTGGTACACTATCGCAGTTCCTTTCAACATGACTGTTGAGCAGATTCAGAAGGCATTTGGCCCTAACACTCAGGTATGTCGCTTCAGCAAAGTTACTCGTGTAACAGATGGCGATGACAAGCAGATTAAGCTTGAGTTCCGCAAGTCGGTAATGGGTGATATTGAAAGTGGTAACTACTGTGGCACTGAATATAACAATGCTAAGGATACTGAAGACCGGGAGGAAGTAGAACAGTATAATGGCCACCATACAGGTATCATCCACCACTTCCCATACATGATTAAACCATCGGGTATTGTTGATTTGGATGGTAATGAATATTGGTCATACTATGATGACAAGTTCCACTTCAATGCAACTTCATTTGAAAGACTCTCAGGTACACTTCATGATGAGACTCTTACTCCAGGGGGGGATAGCTCTGTAAATTACGTGTTTGCTCCAATCCTTTCAGAGACAAAGATTAAGCCTAACAGCTATGTTCTTATCGAAGATAAAGATTATGAAAAAACACATAAGTTCGCATTCTATAAGGGTAAGAAGTCAGGCGGTAAATATGTAGCTGGTGGTAGAGCAAGCCAGAACACTGCATACGTTCAGTTGAGTGAAGCTGACGGCAAGAACGATTATCTAATCTTCTTCCAATCTATTGATCCTAATGCTCCACAGTCTGCCGCTAAGATGTTCTCATTCTTCGGTGACGACTATGACGACGCTCCTACAGCTGTTGAGAAGGTTGTAATAGAATGTGGTCAGGATCATGTTGATGACGCCAAGATATACTCTATCAGCGGTCAGCTCGTAAGCGGCAGCCATCTCCCTGCAGGTATCTATATTAAGAATGGTAAAAAAATTCTGGTTAAGTAAAAGTAAATTAATGTTCGCTCTGCGAGCGAGGCTGAAGGCTAAAAGCTGAAGGCTAAAGCTTGCAGAGCAAATAAGAAAGGAAATACAGAAATGAAAAAAGTATATATAGCACCTGCACTGAAATCACACCAGATACACGTCGAAGCCTTCCTCTTGTCAAAAAGTGAATTGAGAAATATTGACTGGGGTAACAACGGAGGAGGTCCAGACGTTCATCAGACTGATATCCCTGTCATCGAGGATGATGAAGATGAAGAAGATGAATGGTTCACAATCTAATCCCTCATTTCGGACATCAGTCACATAAACGACTTTCGGACATCAGTCACTTAAAAAAGAATATTACCAATAATTGTTTGTTTATTTATAGTTCGCCGCAGGCTTTCCGTGAGGACATGCCTGCGGCTTTTCTGTAAATTGTATTAAAGTTTCGCATGTAAAATTTAGATTTTTATAATGATTTTCGTTTGGATTTCGAGGAGCTTGCGACGATCCTCATAAAAGCCTTCCCAAAAGCGAGGTATTCGAGCGCATTTTCAGTCGAGATTTTTATTAAAGATTATAGTAATGAACTAAAATCTTAAACTATAATCCTCACAAAAATACGCTCCAGTACGTCGCTTTTAAGGACGATTTTATTTTGGATCGCCTAACGGCTCGAAATCTAAACTAAAATCCTAATAAACATCTTATAATCAATAACATGTAAACTTGCGAAAGTTGAATAAATTGTATTAAAGTGTAGGGCGAGGATTTGGCTTTCCCTTCGGCCGCCGAGCTAAACCTTCCGAGCCGTTTGCGGGAATAAATCCAGAATCGCGGCTCGGAAATCCTCGCCCTACAAGCCACGAAATCTTCTCTTTTTCTTGAAAGGAAAAAAGAACCGAGAACTGGACACCCTAATTAAAGTGCCAAAGAAGAAGAAAGGCGTGGTCGTTGATTGACCACGCCTTTCTTTATTTGTTGAGAGGAAATGTTTTTTATTCTTCTGTCTCAGCATCGTGAGCGGCGATGAGCTGCTGCTGGATGTCGTTAGGAACGAGTTCGTAAGAAGCGAACTTTGATGTGAACGAAGCACGACCGCCAGTGATAGAGCTGAGTGCGATAGAGTAGTTAGAGAGCTCCTTCAATGGAATCTTAGCCTGAAGCTTCTGGTAACCAGCCTCTGAATCCATACCCATGATCATAGCACGACGTCCCTGGAGGTCAGACATTACGTCGCCCATGTAGTCTGATGGAACGAATACCTCAAGGTCATAAACAGGCTCGAGAACCTTAGGACCTGCGCTGCGGAATGCCTCTGCGAATGCCTGGCGACCAGCGAGCATGAACGAGAGTTCGTTAGAGTCAACTGGGTGCATCTTACCATCGTAAACGATGACGCGAACGTCACGAGCGTAAGAACCTGTGAGAGGTCCCTGCTCCATGCGCTCCATGATACCCTTGAGGATAGCAGGCATGAAACGTGTATCGATAGCACCACCGACAACAGAGTTCATGAATACGAGCTTGCCGCCCCACTCAAGGTCGATCTCTTCGCGTGAACGGATGTTCATCTTGAACTCCTGACCGTTGAAGTGGTAAACAGTTGGATCAGGCATACCCTCTGCGTATGGCTCTACGATGAGGTGAACTTCACCGAACTGACCAGCACCACCAGACTGCTTCTTATGACGATAGTCAGCGCGAGCAACCTTTGTGATAGTCTCACGGTAAGGGATGCGAGGCTCCTGATAGTCAATCTGGATCTTCTCGTTGTTCTCCATACGCCACTTGAGAGTGCGGAGGTGGAATTCACCCTGACCGTGAACGAGAATCTGACGGAGTTCCTTGCTCTGCTCTACAACCCATGTTGGGTCTTCCTGACGCATCTTGATGAGAGCTGTCATCATCTTCTCAGTCTCAGCCTCATTCTTTGCAACGATAGCACGAGAATACTTAGAGTTTGGATAGCGGATGAAGTCGAACTTGTTCTCAACTTCCTTAGCGTTGAGAGTATTGCCAGTCTTAACGTCCTTAAGCTTTACTGTACAACCGATGTCACCAGCATTGAGCTGATCAACAGGCTGACGGTTAGCACCAGCACAAGTATAGAGAGTACCGATACGCTCCTTAGAACCACGGTCTGCATTAGCGAGGTCATCGCCAGGCTTAACGCTACCCTGCATCACCTTGAAGTAAGAAACCTCACCGATGTGTGGCTCTACACCTGTCTTGAAGAAGTAGAGAGAAGCAGGAGCTGCAGAATCAGGAGTAACCTCCTCACCACGAGTGTTGTGTACCTTTGGCATATCTGATACGAAAGGAACAACGTTGCCAAGGAATTCCATCAAGCGGCGAACACCCATTGACTTGCCTGCACATACGCAGAATACAGGGAAGATAGAGCGAGTAACCAAACCCTTGCGGATACCTTCACGCATCTCGTCTTCAGTAAGAGTTTCCTCTTCGAAGAACTTCTCCATGAGAGCCTCGTCGTTTTCAGCAGCTGCCTCTACGAGAGCCTTGTGGAGTTCCATAGCCTTATCCATCTCTTCAGCAGGGATTTCCTCGATTGTAGGAGCACCACCTTCAGGACCCCAAGAGTACTTCTTCATGAGAAGAACGTCGATGAGAGAGTTGAAGTTTGGACCAGTCTCAAGAGGATACTGGATCTGAACGCACTTAGAGCCGTAGATTTCCTGCATCTGAGCTACTACAGAATCGAAGTCGCAGTTCTCCTTGTCAAGCTGATTAACGAGGAAGATAACAGGCTTCTTAAGCTTCTCTGTGTAACGGAAGTTGTTCTGAGTACCAACCTCAGGACCATACTGTCCATTAATAAGAATAACTGCCTGGTCTGTAACGTTGAGCGCAGTGATAGCACCGCCAACGAAGTCGTCAGAACCCGGACAGTCAATAATATTCAATTTCTTACCGAGCCACTCCACGTTGAAGACAGTAGAGAATACAGAGTAACCGTATTCCTGCTCAACAGGGAAATAGTCGCTAACTGTGTTTTTTGCGTCAACTGAACCACGACGCTTAATCACCCCGCTTTCGTAAAGAAGAGCTTCAGCGAGAGTGGTCTTACCAGAACCAGCACTACCCAAGAGGGCAATGTTCTTAATCTCGTTTGTTTGGAAAGTTTTCATAGTATTTGTTTTAAGTGATTTTTTGTTTTATAGCAGTGCTATTTTGACATATAGCAAATGCAAAATTGCTATAAATCAGCGGTAAAATTAAAACTTTTTATTGTAACAGCCAAATATTTCGGCAAAAATCTTTAAATTTGCAGCGATTTTTAAGGTTTTAGCGGCTTTTTTGCGCAAAAAAGGTGCTAAATCGTAAATCAGTAAATTGTAAATCAGTAAATCAGCAAATCCACTTGATGCTCTATATTCACATCCCGTTCTGCAAGTCCAGATGCATCTACTGCAACTTCTTTTCCACCACTCTCCTGAGCAGGCGGAAGGAATACGTAGGAGCATTGGTCAAGCAACTGCCTGACGCCCTTTTCGGCACAATATACCTTGGCGGAGGAACGCCTTCGATAATAGAACAAGACGATCTGGAGAAACTGCTGACGGAATGCAGAAAGCGACTGAGAGATGGCGGAGAATTTACGGTGGAATGTAATCCTGACGACATGACGGAAGACCTCGCCGCCCTACTCCATCGCTGCGGCGTCAACCGCATTTCGCTCGGCATACAGACTTTCAGCGACGACAGACTAAGGCTGATAAACCGTCGTCATTCGGCTGAAAAAGCTCGTGAGGCTGTTCGTCTATTACGCACGCATAATATTAATAATGTGTCAATAGACCTGATGTTCGGCTTTCCTGACGAGAATATTGAAGATTGGAAGAGTGACATCAGCGAGGCTATCGCGCTTAAGCCGACGCATATCTCAGCCTATTGCCTTACCGTAGAGGAAGGAACGCGGCTTCACATGATGATGGAAAAGGGCAAGTTGCCCCCACAGCCTACAGACGAAGAACTGGAAGAACAGTACTATACGCTCTGCCGGATGCTTAGCGATGCAGGCTATGAGCATTATGAAATATCCAATTTCTGTTTGCCTGGCTATCCTTCGCGCCACAATTCCGGCTACTGGCAAGACAAACCATATACGGCTCTCGGGGCTGGTGCTCATGGGTATGCCCTAGACAATAACGTTAGATACAGGAATGTGGAGGATGTGGAAGAATACATAAAGAGGGTTAACGAGGGCATTTCTGTGGTTTGCGAAATAGAGGGTATTGACGAAACTACCCATTACAACGACCTGATCACAACCGCCATGCGCACCTCGGAAGGACTCTGCTCAGATTATGTCCGTGAGAACTGCTCGGAAGAACTGGCTGATTTCTTCATCCGCACAGCAGAAAGACTCGCTAAGCAAGGTCTCGTTGACATAAGGGAAAGCACCGGCAAAGAGGGGGAAAAATCTCTTCGCGTAAGCCTTTCTCGAAAAAAACTCTTTGTTTCAGACGACATTTTGTCGGAATTCATCGCTTTGGCACAGTAGTTGCAAATAAAGAATCGTGCAGACAAGCACATAAACATAAAAAAAAGAACAAATAAAAAAATACAACTATGAACATTAAACCATTAGCAGACCGCGTGCTCATTCTCCCAGCACCGGCAGAACAGAAAGTTGGCGGTATCATCATTCCTGATACTGCAAAGGAAAAGCCTCTCCACGGCAAGGTTGTTGCTACAGGCAACGGCACTAAGGACGAAGAGATGATTCTCAAGGAAGGCGACGAAGTGCTCTACGGCAAGTATGCTGGCACAGAACTCGAGTTCGAAGGCACTAAGTATATGATCATGCGCCAGAGCGACGTGCTCGCTGTTTTGGGCTAAAGAGCCCCCTAGCCCCCGAAGGGGGAACTTTTAAGTGACTCACTCGCTGAAATCTAAAACTAAAATATTGTTTAACCAAGCCCTTCAGTTGCAAGACTATTAACATCTTCCCGTTAGGGAGTTTGTGGGGCTTCTAAAAATTACCCTCCAAAACAATTAAAAACTCCCCCTTCGGGGGATGGGGGGCTTTCTCATTATGGCAAAAGATATCAAATTCAATATGGACGCTCGCGACTTGCTTAAGAGCGGCGTTGACCAGCTTGCAAATGCTGTTAAGGTGACTCTTGGTCCTAAGGGTCGCAATGTAATCATCGAGAAGAAGTTCGGTGCTCCTCAGATCACTAAGGACGGTGTTTCTGTAGCTAAGGAAATCGAACTCGAGAACAAGTTTGAGAACACTGGTGCTCAGCTCGTTAAGAGCGTAGCTTCAAAGACTGGTGACGATGCTGGTGACGGTACTACTACTGCTACTATCCTCGCACAGTCAATCATCAATGTTGGTCTTAAGAACGTAACTGCCGGCGCTAACCCAATGGATCTCAAGCGCGGTATCGACAAGGCTGTTGCTGCCGTTGTTGAGTTCATCAAGAACAACGCTGAGAAGGTTGACGACAACTACGACAAGATTGAACAGGTTGCAACTGTTTCTGCTAACAACGACCCTGAAATCGGTAAACTCCTCGCTGAGTGTTTCCGCAAGGTTTCAAAGGACGGTGTTATCACTATCGAGGAAAGCAAGAGCCGCGACACACACATCGGTGTTGTTGAGGGTATGCAGTTCGACCGCGGTTACCTCTCAGGCTACTTCGTAACAGACACAGAGAAGATGGAGTGCGTTATGGATCACCCACTCATCCTTCTCTACGACAAGAAAATTTCTAACCTCAAGGAGTTCCTCCCTATCCTTCAGCCAGCTGCTGAGACTGGTCGTCCACTCCTCGTTATCGCAGAGGATGTTGACTCAGAGGCTCTCACTACTCTCGTTGTAAACCGTCTCCGCTCTAACCTCAAGATCTGTGCTGTAAAGGCTCCTGGCTTCGGCGACCGTCGTAAGGCTATGCTCGAGGACATCGCTGTTCTCACTGGCGGTATGGTAATATCTGAGGAGAAGGGTCTCTCTCTTGATCAGGCTACAATCGAAATGCTCGGTACTTGCGACAAGGCTGTTGTTTCTAAGGACAACACAACTATCGTTGACGGTGCTGGCACTAAGGAAGCAATCGCTGACCGCGTAGCTCAGATCAAGAACGAAATCTCCACTACAACATCTAACTACGACAAGGAGAAGCTTCAGGAGCGTCTTGCTAAGCTCGCTGGCGGTGTAGCTGTTCTCTACGTTGGTGCTAACTCTGAGGTCGAGATGAAGGAGAAGAAGGATCGCGTTGACGATGCTCTCTGCGCTACTCGTGCCGCTATCGAGGAAGGTGTTGTTGCCGGTGGTGGTACAACATACATCCGCGCTCTCGACGCTGTTGCTGGTCTTAAGGGCGACAACCCAGACGAGCAGACAGGTATCAACATCGTTGTTCGTGCTATCGAAGAGCCTCTCCGTCAGATTGTTGCAAACGCTGGTGGCGAAGGTGCTGTTGTTGTACAGAAGGTTCGTGAGGGCGAAGGCGACTTCGGTTACAATGCTCGCAAGGACATCTATGAGGATATGCGTGCAGCAGGTATCATCGACCCAGCAAAGGTTTCTCGCGTAGCTCTTGAGAACGCAGCTTCTATCGCAGGTCTCTTCCTCACTACAGAGTGCGTAATCTGCGACCAGCCTGCTCCAGAGCCAGCAATGCCAATGGGCGGCGCTCCAGGCATGGGCATGATGTAATATTCTCTAACAGACACTCATAATGGTGGCAGCAGAAATGCTGTCACCAATAATCATTTATACACGCATGCACGAATTAGCACAATGGATTTTTGACAATCTGAACTATTGGACGGTGATGCTCGGCATGACGCTTGAGAGCAGCGTTATTCCTTTTCCTTCTGAGTTGGTTGTAACACCTGCTGCGTACCATGCTGCCGCTGGAAACCTGAATGTTTTCCTCGTAGTTCTTTTTGCCACTCTAGGTGCAGACATAGGCGCAATAATCAACTATGTGGCAAGCTACTACCTTGGCAGACCTGTTGTCTATGCTTTCGCAAACAGCAGATTCGGTCACTGGTGTATGCTCAACGAGGAGAAGGTCAAGAAGAGTGAAGACTACTTCAACGAGCATGGCGTTCTTGCCACACTCACCGGCAGACTCATTCCTGTAATACGTCAGCTCATCTCAGTGCCTGCGGGATTGTCAAAGATGAATTTCCTCGTCTTCCTCGGATACACAACACTCGGTGCTGGCATTTGGAACTGCGTTCTTGCTGCCATTGGTTGGTATCTGCATTCCGTAGTGAAGGAAGAAGAACTCATCGGAGCCATCCATCAGTACGATTCGCAGCTGAAGATTGCCGTATTCGGTATTCTTGCCGTTGTCGTGGCATTCTTCGTTATTAAGAAATTCTTTTTCGGAAAGAAGAAATAAATTGTAAAGAAAATAAAACTCACAACATAAAATATGAGAGCAAAAACATCTACATGGTTTGACTGCAAGGCTTCTGTAGCTAAGATGCAGGACGACGGAACAGCCAAACCTGCTACTGAACAATATCTCGTGGAGGCATTCAGCTGCACAGAGGCAGAAGATACTCTGGCTGAGGAACTTGCTTCATTTTACCCTGGCGGTTTTGAAATTACCAGCCTTAAGAAAATCAACTTCAACGAAATATTCTTCTCTGACAAGGACACTGACGATTACTGGTACAAGGCAAAGCTCATGTACATCACGATGGACGAGAAGACTGAGAAGGAAAAGAAGACTGCCGTAAACCACCTCGTTCAGGCTCACTCTCTTTCCCAGGCTGTTGGCTACATCCAGGAGGCGATGAGCGGCGGAATGATTGACTTCACCATCCACACTCTCCAGGAGACCAGCTACGTTACTGTCATTGAGCACAAGGACATTTCCGGCAACAAGAACCAGAAGAACGATAAGCCGGAATATGAGCAGGAAGAAGCTGCTCCGGCAGAATAAACCGCAGGTATATAAATTTGGGGAATGATAGACAAGTTGTCCTTTTTTCGAGTTCTAGATGTCTCGTAGTGGAAACGACGCCCCATGGCGTCGTTAGGGAGCGAATATGGAACGCAGCACTATAACTTAAACTAGCTTTTGCGGCGGCTTAACGACGCCATGGGGCGTCGTTTCCAATTCGGCCGTTTGGGGACAACATGTATATCATTCCCTATACTTTTTGTTACATTAGCGGCAATGGTAGGAAGGTCGCAGCCAGATGTCCACGTGGTTATCCGAGTTGCCACAAAAGTGATGCGGAACGCGTAATTTTATAATATAGGGTACATAGGTACATTGCCCCTTTTAAACGGCTGAAAATCAGATAGCTACGAATGTACCCAAAGGTACACTAAAGGTACATTGGAAGGTACATGAGTTTACATGAAAAACATTGGAAAAATGTGTTATTGCGGAGAAGCTAACTATGTTCTAAAGAGATGGGTTGTTCTGTAAAAGGAACATGGTTTGCTATTAATGGTGTCCGGTAAACGTATGTAACATATTGAATAACATATATTTTAAGTAGGTTAAGCCCTATGACTTGATATTATAACAGAAAACAGGGCTTTAATGTTTACTTTATCGCTCCTTTGGGAGCCCTAGGAAAACTCCTGACGGAGAAAACCCCTTAACGGAGAAAACAAAAACAAAGAAAACTCACCGCGGAATTGTTTTCAAAAGTTTCCGTTTTCTGCGTTTGGCAGTTTTCTGGGAGCTTGCGACCGTTTTCCTGCGCCCCCTTATCAGCGACAATGAGAAAAATCCGGTGCGTTTTCTGTTAACATTTTTATCGGACAGTAATA
>JAZRYU010000098.1:0-5972 GCA_045600885.1 Prevotella sp. | reverse complement strand
TCTTCTGCTTGAAGACGCCTTGATAGAGCAGCATGAGAACTACACGAAGCAGACACTGCGCAACCGCTGCCAGATAGCCACAGCCAACGGTGTGCAGCGACTCTCTGTGCCCGTCATCAAGGCGGAGAAGACGACTGACGTACTGATTGCCTCTCACGACAACTGGCAGCTGAAGCAGTGGCATGCCATAGCCACGGCTTACGGCGAGAGTGCTTTCTTCGACTACTATGCCGACGACCTCAAGCCATTCTTCCTGCCATCGGACGACAACAATCTCCCACACCTCTTCACGCACAACCTCGCCATCATCCGCAAGCTTCTTGAGCTTATGGACATTGACCATGACCTGCGCTTCACAGACACATTCCTTGGCGAGACCTACACACAGAACATCAAAAAAAATCACTCCCAGCCACAAAGCCTGGAAGTGAATAAGCCTTATTATCAGGTTTTTCGCGAAAAGACCGGTTTCCTTCCCGACCTCTCCATCCTTGACCTTCTCTTCAACTTAGGTGCTGAGTCTGCGTGCTATCTGCTATGCTAATAGTTAAATGAAAAGTTAATTTAGCAATTTTATACATATTGTCCCAAACGGCCGAATTGGAAACGACGCCTCATGTCGTTAAACCGCCGCAATAACCGCCGCAAAAGCAAGTTTATGTTGCTGTGCCGCATTTCCATATTCGCTCCATAACGACGCCATGAGGCGTCGTTTCCACTAAGAGACATCAAGTACTCAAAAAGGGACAACTGGCATATCATTGCCTTAATTTTTAATTCAAATCACTTCTTATTGCCCGCAATAGACAGCACGACATACCATGCTATGATTACGGCGAAAGCGGAAGTCTGGAAGAGTATCAGCAGCGGAACGCAAGAAACAATAAACGACCAGCGCAGCTTGTTGTCTGCCCAGTTCCATTTCTTGAACTTGAGAGAGAACATCGGTATCTCTGCAATAAGCATATAACTCATCACGAGCATCAGAATGAGAAGCAGGGCAAAGCTCCACTCGCAATTCTGCAACGCTTCCTTTCCTCCCACAAGAAGAGATCCCCAGAAAAGGGCATTTGCTGGAGTTGGAAGACCGATAAACGACGATGTCTGGCGCTCATCAAGATTGAACTTTGCCAGTCTCAAAGCAGAGAATGCCGCCATGATGAATGCTGCGAAAGGCAGGTAATCTGTCATGCACTGCAATGCCTCCGGATATGCCACCACATCACGCAGCGTCTGGAACAGTATTGCAGAAGGAGCAGCACCGAACGTCACACAGTCTGCAAGCGAATCCAACTCCTTTCCTATCGGCGATGACACTTTGAGCAATCGTGCCACCATGCCGTCGAAGAAGTCGAAGACCGCTCCAAGCACTATAAACAAAAGCGCTGTGACAGGATCGCCCGTCACAGCAAAGACAGTTGCAATACAGCCTGAAATCAAGTTACAGGCTGTTATCGTATTTGGTATATGCTTTTTCATATTTGTCCAAAACCTACCCTTTAAACTTGCCTATCACAGTAACGTTTCCTGTGGTATGCTCGTCCATCTTCACATTAATCTCCGCATCTACAGGGAGATACAGGTCAACACGGGAACCGAATTTAATGAAGCCAAGATGCTCGTCAATGCAACAGTCGTCTTGTGGCTTTGCGTAAGTGACGATACGGCGTGCAACAGCACCTGCCACCTGGCGACAGAGTATTCTCTGACCATTCTCAGCCTTAATAACCACTTCTGCTCTTTCGTTCTCCTCACTTGCCTTTGGCAACCACGCCTTATGGAAGTTTCCGTTGTAATGGTTCACCTGTTCCACAACGCCCTCACAAGGGAACCAGTTTGCGTGGACATTCCACAAACTCATGAAGATGCTCACCATGATGCGAGGCTCATGGAAATACTTATCCTCAAAGACTTCCTCCACAACAACGATCTTACCGTCGGCAGGAGCCACGATGACATTGTCCGTATCGCCCTCGAAGCGACGGATAGGACAGCGGAAAAAGTTTACCGCAATGCAGTAAGGGATACCGCAAAGCACAAGGAATGTATAGAAAGGAATCTTATTGTCAACAGAGAACCACAAGATAATGCCTACAAGAGTAACGAAAGCCAAGCCCACCATAAGCAGGTCGGCACCCTCGTGATGCAATCTTATATTCTTTATTTTTTTTATTCGTTTGCCCATTAGGTTGTTTGAAGTGTAAATGGATAATTGATAATGGACAATGGACAATTATTTGCCGCGCATCCCAATTATCCATTTTCAATTATCAATTATTATATAGATTAGCCGTTGCAAAATTACAAAAATTAACTTTCATAAACAAACAAATTGCTTTTTTATTACAAAAAAGGTAGAAATATTGCACAATTATAGGTAAAAAGAGCACTTTTGCCTTACTTTTATTTTGTTATTTTGCAAAAATAAAGTAATTTTGCAGCAACACTTTTCGCGTTTCATTTTGGAAATGATCTGTAAATTGTAACTGGTAAATGGTAAATTACAGCTATGAACACCGACGAACAATACATGCGCCGCTGCCTTCAGTTGGCAAAAAACGGACTTCAGAACGCCCGCCCAAACCCAATGGTCGGAGCTGTTATCGCAGATAAAGACGGTAATATCATCGGCGAGGGCTACCACATACGCTGCGGTCAGGCTCATGCAGAGGTGAACGCTTTTGCCGACTGTGAGCGTCGCGGCAACAACCACTTGCTGCCAGAGGCTACCATCTACGTAAGTCTAGAACCCTGCGCACATTACGGCAAGACACCGCCGTGTGCGGATCTGATAGTACGTAAGGCTGTGAAAAGATGCGTCGTGGGCTGCGTGGACTCTTTCTCTGAGGTTTCTGGTCGTGGCATTCAGCGCATAAAGGATGCGGGGATAGAGGTTACAGTCGGTGTTCTTGAGGAAGAGTGCCGCGAGTTGAACCGCACTTTCTTCACCTTCCACACGCTTCACCGCCCATTCATCACACTCAAATGGGCGCAGTCTGCCGATGGATTCATTGACTGCAACTTCCAGCCCATCCGCATATCCAACGAAAAGACCACCATACTTGCCCATAAGCTCCGCGCAGAGAATGACGGCATCCTCGTAGGCAGGACAACCCTGGAGCGCGACAAGCCTTCACTCACCGTTCGCCACTGGTACGGCAAGGAGCCGCAGAAGTTCGTGCTGAGCAGCAATCCATCAGAAATCTCCCTGCCAGACGGCTTTACTGCCGTCAGTTCCATTGACGACCTCCAGGGCATCCAGTCGCTCCTCGTAGAAGGCGGCGCAGCTATACATAAGTACCTCATAGACAACAACTTATGGGACATCATCCGCATTGAAACCTCCTCACAGACATTCCATCAAGGCACAAAAGCCGCCACCCTACCACAAAACGCCGTTCTCGTAAGCGAAAAATGGTATGACGGCAACGTTATCAGGGAATATTGCTAATCTGGAACACATTGATAATATAAGAGGTTACAATGAATCGCTCATCCTCAATCATTACATTTCTCATAGTTATCTTTGGCAGTTTGGCATCATGCCATTGGAATCCTCCATACGACGAGAAACTTGCTGAGATAGACACACTTACACTATCCAATCCGGACAGTGCCATAGCTTTATTGAGTAATATTGATGTCACGGACTTCTCTGACGCCGACCGTTTCTATTACGACATGCTTTGCCTGAAAGCTGTTGACAAGGCAGGCTATACAATATCATCAGACAGTGGTGTCGTTGATATGGTTTCTTATTTCGAAAGTCACGACGAGCGCAAACTGCCAGAAGCTTATTACTATGCAGCGAAAGCTTATCAAGGAATGAACGATGCTCCACAAGCCATCGCCTATTTCCAGAAGGTGTTCAACCAACCTCTTGACAGCACTAATAAGCTTCTTAGCAACGCACTCTTCCACTCCGGCCTAATATTCAGACAACAATTACTTCGTGAAGCATCAGTTGACATGTTTGAAAGATCATATCGCTGCGATTCCATTCGTAAGGATACAGCTGCAATGATTGATAATCTACAGATGATAGCCTACGCTTTAGGCATGAATCACTATACGCCAGAGCTTTTGGATAGTGTAGTTATGTTTTATAATAAGGCAAAGAATCTTGCAAGAGCATCAAATAATCAAGAAGCAGAAGCTACCAGCAATATTAACATAAGTGCAGTATATAGCAATAATGGAAACATTGCTTTGGGCAAAGAATTCCTTAATAGTGCAGAACAGTATATCATTAACAATGATAACTTTCCTGATTCGTTTCTATACAGAAATGCAAAGGCAAAATTAGCATTCGAAACAAAGAATTATTCTGATGCAGAACAAATAAGTCTAAAACTACTAAACAGCGAGAATATCTCTCAAAAACAGATTGCTTTATACTATTTGTCATTTATCGCTGCTGACCATCATAACACCGAGTATTTTGCCCATTATCTCCCAAGATTCAAAGATGTGACCGACTCAATTGACCTTATTACAGCCTCAGAGGCAACGGCAAATGTAAATGCACTCTACAATTATCAGTTGCGCGAAAGGGAAAATCTAAGGCTACAGTCCGAAAATCAATCTCGCCTTTATGCCATTGCTATTCTTATCGTTGTTATCGTAGCCTTGACACTCGCACTCTTTGTTTACAGACTTAAGCGAGAAAAGGAACGTCATATTGCGCAGGCACAGATAGCAAGATTAAAGCAATTTGAGAAACTCCATAATCAGCAGAAGGACAACTCTGACGCAGACACGCTGTCTATCAACAGCAAGATTGCCGTCCTTGAACAAGAAAAGCAAAAGATTACCCGTTCAAAGCTCATTACTTCAGAATCATACAAGATTCTAAAAGAAAAACTCTCGGAAGGAAAAATTCTGAAACCTTCAGACCTTAAGACGTTAGACGAGACGGTCAACGCCATAGTCTCTGGATTCAAGGAAACTCTTTTCAGCGCCTACAACCTTAGCCAGCAGGAATACAACATTTGCTTACTACTGAAATTTGACTTTTCCGCAACGGAAATCAGCCAACTTTTAGGGCGTTCCGTCGGTGCTATTTCTTTGGCAAGGAAGAGACTCTTCGGAAAACTCTTCGGAAAAGAAGGCTCTGCAGCCGATTTTGATGCTTATATTCGTTCTCTGTAACAGCAAGCTCACAACCACTTAATCATCAGACATTTACACAATATTTACAAAATATTCACAAACATCTCAATTCGTACCAAAAGCATTTGTAAAATATTTGTAAACCGTCTTTTTTGCCCACAATATCATTTCTTCATACTTTTGCGTTGTCAAACCAAAACAACGCAAAAGTATGAAGAAATTTTTATTATCAGTATCTTTAGTTATTTGCATCTTTGGGGCAACAGCACGCCCCGTCGTAATGAAACCGTCAGAAATACGAAGTAACACTCATAAGTCAGAAATTCCTACCGTTGATCAGAACGGAGACGTCATTACTATCTCTACCGATTCGGTTACAGAAGCACATGTGTATATTAAAGATATGTGGGGCAATGTTCTCACCACTTCTTCCTTAGTTCTCTCTCCTAATGGTGACCAAGTCATCGTACCAGAGGAACGCATAAACGATATGTTCACGATTGAAGTACATACAGAAAACGACACATTCACAGGAAATCTTGACAACTAAAAACTACTTTTTAGGAATCATGTACACTAAGAAATTATTGAGCACCTTGATTCTATTGGGAGGTTGTTTGGGTCTCTCTACGATTTCCTCACAAACAATGATAGATTTAAGGCACAACTCCATGAGAGCAGGAGATATATTGTACACAATCGAGACAGATTATGTCCAACCAGGACAATCTGGAAACTGTTCTGTATGGCGATTAGGAGAAGTCTCACCGAAGTCAAAAACCTACTTAAAGGGTATTAATACCAAAGGTGATACTATATCCATATTTGAGAAAGGTCGTATTGTTCACTATGTAACACGT
>JAZRYU010000097.1:0-26631 GCA_045600885.1 Prevotella sp. | reverse complement strand
CGGAGGAGAACGTCAGCGTAACGCATCAAGCGGAGGTTGATACCATCGTGAAGACCAGTTACGACCTTTTCGTATTCACCTGTGCGGAAGTGAGTCCACTTAGCGATAGGAAGACCACCATTGTTGTTGTTTGTAACGATGTAGTTATCTGCTGTCATTGGCTGAGTATAAGCTACGTTACCGTACTCAAAGCCTTCCCAGTCAGTCTCGTAAGTACCGATAGTCCAGTAGAGACGTGGGTCAAGCTTGCCGTCAACAGTCTTCTCCTGCTTGAAGAGCTGATAGAGCCATGGAGAAGCAGAGATGTCAGCCCAACCACCGAGGTCGCCAGGGCAGAAGTTTGACTCGATAGCAGAACCCTGAGTAGCGTTAGGTGAAGTGTTCACTGGAGTCCACTCATCGTCAGTACCCTGCTGATCCTTGTCGAGGAACTGCACCTCGAAGATGCTTTCTAAGTTGTTCTCATACTGAGCTCCTTCACGGAAGTTGTCGCCATAGTTGTCTGTAAGCTTGTAGAAGCCGTAGCGCTCATAACCACCATCCTTTTCGCTGATGATGTCCTTAAGGATAGGGAGAGCCTCAGCATACTTCTGACGCTGCATGAGAACGCGAGCGAGATAGCCGGCAGCCGCACCTGAAGTAGCACGACCCTTAGCCCATTCGCCACCAGCCTCACGAGTTGGGAGGAGAGTGATAGCCTTCTTGAGGTCTGTCTCTACCTGATCCATAACTACGTCAAACTGAACGTTCGGATCGTCAGTACCCTCTACCTTGTTTGTAGCATAGAGACCGTCAAGGCTTGAGTACTGGTTGTAGTCAGTGATGAGAGTAGGGTTCTGATAGTAAGTAGCAAGGTTATAGTAAGCAAGTCCACGGAGGAAGAGAGCCTGACCGTAGCAACGGTTGATAGCCTCTGAAGGATTGCTCATACCCTCTACGCGAGTAGTGATGAAGTTACATACGTTGATAGTATAGTACCACTCACGCCAAGACCACATACAGATTTCGTCGAGAGCAGAGACGTTGAGATCATCGAAAGGAAGATACCATACCTGTGAAGAGTTCCAAGCCTCATCACCACGGCATACATCAATATTGTAACCTACACGACCGTAAGAACCTTCCATACGGATGTGGTTGTAAGCAGCAATGACACACTCCTCAAGATCCTTGGCGCTGCTGCCATAGGTTGCTGTTGTCTGCTGGTTTGGGTTAGTCAGTTCCAGCTTGTCGTCGCAAGATGTGAGGGTGCCGACGCCCAGAGTCAGGGCGAGCAAAATTTTATGTAGTTTCATAGTGTATATTCTTATATATTATATTAGAATGAGAAGCGGACACCAGCCATGAATGTGCGTGGAGTTGGGAATGAACAGAAGTTGTATCCAGGAGTGAATGTACCACCAGCGTAGTCAACATTGTATCCGTGGTAACCTGTGAATGTGTAAAGGTTCTGACCAGAAACATAGATGCGAGCACCCTTTACAGCACCACCGAACCATGCATCCTTGAAGTTATAGCCAAGTTCTACGTTAGCGATCTTCCAGTAAGCTGCGTTCTGAATCTTGCGTGAAGAGAAGAGGTCGTTCCAGTTCTCGCTTGCGCCAGCAGGACGGTCAACGTATGTGCGTGGAACATTTGAGAGGTAAATTCTGCCATCCTCTGACCACTTGTTAGCTTCAAGCATTTCTACAGACTTGTTGCCCCAGCCGTAGCAAGAGTTGAGTGAGTTGTAGATGTCGTCAGTTACATGGTAGTTGAGAGCACCGAATGTAGAGATGCTGAGGTCGAAGCCCTTATACTCAAAACGAGCGCTGAGACCGAAGTTCACACGTGGCATTGCGCTGCCGAGAACCACCTGGTCCTCACCATTGATAACGCCGTCGTTGTTTACGTCCTTATAGAGGCAGTCACCTACCTGAGCACCTGGCTGAGAGATAACTTCGTTGTTATCATTTCTACGGTCAAAGATGTCACCTTCTGTGCGAGCGATTCCTTCGAATACCCAACCGTAGAACTGACCGAGTTCCTGTCCTACGTAAGTGATAGAAGTACCGTTAACAGACTTCTCCTCACCGAAACCAAGCTTTGTAACCTTGTTCTTGAGAGTAGAGAGGTTGGCAGAGATATCATACTTGAATGGATGGTCGTGGTTACGATAAGTTGCAGAGAACTCGAAACCGCTGTTCTCCATTGTAGCAGCGTTCATTGTTACAGAAGTGTTAGATACACCGGCATTTGTTGGAACAGGAACAGCGTAGAGGAGGTCTTCAGAGATATTCTTGTACCACTCAGCAGTGAACTCCAAGCGGTTGTTCCACATAGCGATATCGATACCCACGTTGGCAGTCTTCTTCTTCTCCCACTTGAGATTGTCGTTTACGTAAGTAGAAACGGCAGAACCTGTTACAGGAACGTTACCGAATGAGTAAGTCATGTTGTTACGCATCATAGTAGCCTGGTAAACATACTCACCAATGTTCTCGTTACCGAGTACACCGTAGCTACCACGAACCTTGAAGAGGTTAACTACGTTGTGGCTGAATGGGAAGAACTTTTCCTTATCAAAACGCCAACCGAGAGATACAGATGGGAATGTCTCCCAGTTGCTCTTAGGGTTAAGGCGTGAAGAACCATCACGACGAACGATTACAGAGAGGAGGTACTTCTCATCGTAGTTGTAGTTCAAACGAGCGATGTAAGAAGCGAGAGCATGCTTGTACTCGAATGACTCACCGTGAGTTTCCTTAGCATTCTGAATCTGGAGGAAGTAAGGCTCGTTGAGGTTGATACCCCAAGCTGCGAGAGTGTTTGTATTCTCCTCCTCGTAAGTCATACCGGCAACGAGGTCGATGTTGTGCTTACCGATGCTACCATTATAGTTAATTGTGTTCTCAACGAGGTAGTCAGCGTAAGTGCGTGAACCCTTTGTCAGACGCTCGTTACTCTTGTCAAGATATACACGGTTAGACTGAATCCATGCAGAGATGAATGTGTTGTCCTGAGCGTGTGTCTTAGAGTAAGAGAGGTTGAGATTGTAGTGGATGCTGTGGTTCTTGCTCTTGATGCCGAAGAGGTTGAAGAGATCAACGTCGGCAGAACCTGTAGCGAGAACGCGGTCAACGATAGTGTTACGCTTCAGCAGGTTGTTTACGAGCAATGGGTTAGAAGCTGAGATGTCACCGTGAACATAGTCATAGTAAACGCCGTAGCCGTAAGCATCGTAGTTGTAGCCGTTAGCAGCACCTACCTTATCGTCAAGCACCCAAGTAGAGTTGTCGTAAGCCTTGATTGTTGGCTGCATGAGGAGAGTACCGCGGAGCACGTTTGTAACGTCACCGTAGAGACCCTGAACATACTCAGAGGCATTTGACAGACCCATGTTGTCCTGGTTAGAGTGAGAATACTTCAAGCTTGTGCGGAACTTAACGAACTTTGTGTCCATAGTGTTGTTCACTGTAGCTGTGAAGCGGTCGTAGTTTGGACCTGCACCTTCCAGTGTACCCTTCTGTGAGAAGTAGTCGAGACCGATGTTGTAAGTATTGTTAGCACCACCGCCTGAGAGGTTTACGTTGTGGTCCTGACGGATACCTGTCTTGAAGACTTCCTTGAACCAGTCTGTATTTGTGTTATCCTGGAACTGATACTTGCCTGTCTCTGCGTTGAATGAATAACCGCCAGGAAGTACTGTTGCAGAGTTCTTTGCAGAAACACCGAGGTAGTTGCTGTACTGGTCAGCGTTCATCACTTCATATACATCTGAAGGGATGACGTCAGCACCGAAGTATCCTGAGTAATCTACGCGGAGTGGCTGATCCTTCTTACCGCTCTTTGTTGTGATGATAACGACACCGTTAGCAGCACGAGAACCGTAGATAGCACCAGCAGCAGCATCCTTGAGGATCTGGATAGTCTCAATATCGTTTGGAGAGAAGTCGCGGATTGTTGTACCCATTGGTACACCGTCGATTACATAGAGAGGAGCAGTTGAACCGAAAGAACCGATACCACGGATACGTACTGCAGGGTCTGCACCTGGCTGACCGTCAGAAGTGATCTGAACACCGGCAACCTTACCTTCAAGCATTGTAGAGATGTTAGAGTTTGACACCTTCTTCATCTCCTCAGCGTTCACGATAGACACAGAACCTGTGAGGTCTGCCTTCTTCTGAACACCGTAACCTACTACAACAACCTGGTCGAGCTCAGTGTTGTCTGTTTCAAGGGTGATTACACCGATGCTACCATTCTTCGCCTTCACGATCTTGTTCTTGTAGCCGATAGACGAAATCTTAAGGTTTGCGTTTGCAGGAGCCTTGATAGTGAAGTTACCATCGAGGTCTGTGATGGCTCCCTTTGAAGTGCCGTCAACCACGACTGTTGCGCCAATCATTGGCTCGCCGTCTTGATCAACAACCTGTCCTGTGACAGTTACTTCCGATTGTTGAGTGGCCATAACCTCGTTACTGCCGTTTGCCATAGCTGAAGGAGCTGCGGCAAGCATACCGAGAACGGCCATTGACATGACTGTTTTTTTCATTTTTTGAGATTATAGTTAGTTATTATATATTTTTTTGTTATAATGTTCGCGCGTATTATGTTGCCTTCATTTGTATAGGAAAATCAAGATTGGAAAAGCTATGAATTTTCCATCAAAAGTTATATCCATTCTTAAAAAATCACCGCAAAAGTAGCAAAATAAATGTTATTATTTCTTAATTTTCAAAAAAATGTTTACTTTTGTGCCAAAATTTCAGCAAAAAAAACAAAAAATTGACCTCGTTTTGACAATATTGTATCAATAGACACTCTACTATTGATTCAAAAACAAGATAATCCATAACTAACAAAACTAACATATCATGAAGAAAAGACTCTTCCTTTCATCTCTTGCGCTGGCAGCTGCAACCATGCTTCCTGCACAGACGCACACACTGGATGTCAACGCCAAGAAGATTGGCTCACCTATCCAGAGCACAATGTACGGTATGTTCTTTGAGGACATCAACTATGCTGCTGATGGCGGCCTCTACGGAGAACTCGTAAAGAACCGCTCGTTCGAATTCCCTCAGACCCTCATGGGCTGGCAGGCTTTCGGTAACTACCAGATCATGGACGACGGACCTTTCGAGCGTTGTCCTCACTATGTAAAGCTCTCTGCGGCTAACCACAAGGATCGCCGCACTGGTCTCGTCAACGAAGGCTACTTCGGCATCGGCGTAAAGAAGGGAGAAAGCTATAAGTTCTCTGTTTGGGCTAAGGCTGACGGCGGCAAGTCTGCAATCCGTGTGCAGCTTATCGACCGCGCTTCTATGGGCGAGAACCAGCAGTTTGCTGAAGCAAAGCTCGACATCACTTCTGGCGAATGGAAGAAATACACCGTGACTATCAAGTCTCCTAAGACTTTTGAGAAGTCTCAGCTCCGCATCTATCTGAACTCTGCTAACGCTGTTTCTCTTGAGCATATCAGCCTCTTCCCTGAGAAGACTTTCAAGAACCGCGAAAACGGTTGTCGTGCTGACATCGCTCAGGCTCTCGCTGACTGCCATCCAGGCGTATTCCGCTTCCCTGGCGGCTGTATCGTAGAGGGTGTTGACCTCGAGACTCGCTATCAGTGGAAGAACACTGTTGGTCCTGTTGAGAATCGTCCTCTCAACCAGAACCGTTGGGAATACACTTTCGACCACCGCTACTTCCCAGACTATTACCAGAGCTACGGACTCGGTTTCTTCGAGTTCTTCCAGCTTTCTGAGGACATCGGTGCTGAGCCACTGCCTGTTGTAAGCTGCGGTCTTGCTTGTCAGTTCCAGAATGGCGATGCTGGTGCAAAGGATGCTGCTCGCGGTTATGTTGACGCGGCTCACGTTGCTGTTGCTGACCTTGAGCCTTACATCCAGGACGCTCTCGACCTCATCGAGTTCGCTAATGGTTCTACAGACACTAAGTGGGGTAAGCTTCGCGCTGAGATGGGTCATCCAGAGCCTTTCAACCTCAAGATGCTCGGCGTTGGTAATGAGCAGTGGGACTACGAAGACAATGCCGCTTACACAGAGCGTCTCGCTGCCTTCATGAAGGTTCTTCGCAAGCAGCACCCTGAAATCAAGATTGTCGGCACTACTGGTCCTGACTCTGAGGGATGGAAGTTCGACATCCTCAAGCCAAAGATGAAGGAAATGAAGGTTGACCTCGTTGACGAGCACTTCTATCGTCCTGAGTCTTGGTTCCTTGACAACACTAACACTCTCCGCTATGAAAGCTACGACCGCAAGGGTCCGAAGATCTTCGCTGGCGAATATGCTTGCCACGGAAAGGGCAAGAAGTGGAACCACTACGAGGCTTCTATCCTCGAGGCTGGCTTCATGACAGATTTCGAGCGCAATGCTGACGTTGTCCACATGACTGCTTACGCTCCTCTCCTCGCTCATGTTGAGGGTTGGCAGTGGCGTCCAGACCTTATCTGGTATAACAACATCTCTACTTTCAAGACTTGCAGCTACTATGTTCAGCAGCTCTACGCTATGAACAAGGGTACAAACATGCTCACTCTCACTATGGACAAGAAGCCTGTTGCCAACCTTCCTGGTCAGGACGGTCTTGAGGCAAGTGCTGTCTATGACAAGGCTGACGGCAGCGTCATCGTGAAGATTGCTAATGTGTCTAAGTCTGCACAGCCTGTCAGCGTGAAGCTCAACGGACTCAAGGCTGCTTCTTCTGCTGAGGTAACTACTCTCCACTGCACAGAGATGGATGCAGAGAACTCTATCGAGAATCCTAACAAGATTACTCCTAAGAAGTCAACTCTCGCTGTAGAGATGAACGGCAAGACACCTGTCCTCAACGACGAGCTTCCTGCCATGAGCTTCAAGGTTTACCGTATTAAGTAATGGTTCGCGACTTTTGTCGCTTTTAAATGTAGGGCGAGGATTTGGCTTTCCCTTCGGCCGCCGAGCTAAACCTTCCGAGCCGCGATTCAGGTTTTACTCACCCGAAACGGCTCATAAATCTTCGCCCTACAAAAATACACAAACACTATGAAAAGAATTCTACACACTCTCTTAGCTCTCACCCTCTTCTTCTCCCCTACCCTTGCCGCAAGCTACAGCCGCGTGTCGGTTCATGACCCTTCCATCGTCATTGCCTACAAGCAGGCTGACGGCAAGATCACTGGCGAGAAGACTGCGGGATCACAAAAGATATACTACATCTTCGGCTCACACAAAGCCTTCGCCAAGTCTTCTGACATGAAGAACTGGCGCACCTTCTCTAGCAATATCCAGAAAGACCAAAACACGCTCTTCGCCACTGAAATTCCTTGGTCTAAGCTCGGCAGCTCAAGCTACAACGTTGATGGTAACCTCTGGGCGCCTGACGTAATCTGGAATAAGGACATGAAGAAGTGGTGTATGTATATGTCTGTCAATGGCGACAAGTGGTACAGTTCCATCGTTCTCCTCACTGCCGACTCTCCTGAAGGCAACTGGACTCACGTCGGACCTGTCATCTACTCCATCCCTTGGAGTGCATCTACGACAAACATCGCCCAATACACCGACTTCTACACTGTCACTGGTCTCACCTCTGGTTCTGCCCTCCCTGCCCGTTATAAGGAGAACCGCAATGGCAACCAGACTTACGGTCTTAACGCCATCGACCCTTGCGTCTTCTATGATGAGGACGGCAAGCTATGGATGACCTATGGTTCTTGGTTCGGCGGTCTCTACATGATTGAACTTGACAAGCAGACAGGTCTTCGCGACCTCACTCATAAGTACGACGTCGTTGGTGGCACTTCCAGCTCTGCTGAGCAAGACCCTTACATGGGCATTAAGCTCTATGGCGGAAACCATATCTCGGGTGAGGCTTCTTACATTGAATATATCAACGACCGCTACTATCTCTTCGTAACCTACGGCGGACTCACTGCTGCCGGCGGCTACAACATGCGCGTCTTCTCTTCTCCTAACGTAACAGGACCTTACAAGGACATGGCGGGACACGATGCTCGCGTGAAGGCTTCAAGCTCTCTCAACAGCAACACATGTCCTGGCACCGTCAACGGACAGGTAGGCACACGACTGATGTCTTACTACAAGTGGGACTGGATGTCGCTCGCCTTCTGTGCTCAGGGTCACAACTCTGTGGTTGTTGACGACGATGGCAAGATATTCAATGTCTATCACACCCGCTTCAATGGCGGCAACGAAGGTCATCAGGTGCGCGTTCATCAGATGTTCCAGGCATCTAACGGCGGACTCTGCACAGCTCCTTTCGAGTATAGCGGCGAAACCCTCGGCGAGACATTCAGCACAGAGGACATCGCTGGCTGGTATGGCACTCTCGACCATGGCACAGGCACTGACTATGCTAACCTCAAATACGTCTCTCAGGGCAGAATGGAGCTGAAGGCTGACGGAACTGTCGGCGGCGGATTCACCGGCACTTGGACTCTCAACGGCAATAAGATAACCATCACTCGCGGCGGCGCTGCTTACGACGGCTACGTCTTCCGTCAGAAGGCTGAAGAGCGCAACGAGGAGGTCATCTGCTTCACCACCGTCTATGGCGACAAGTCCTTCTGGGGCTTCAAGAAGTATTCTCAGACTGAGAACTTCAACGAAGGCAGCAAGCCATCCACTTTCACCCTCGGCTCTACCGACAACAGCTCTGCTTTCTTCACCGTCTTCTCAGACTATTACACTCTTGAAGGCGACGGCACTCTTGAGGCTAAGTTCGTCAACTACACCGCTGGCGGCAACAACTGGGACAACTGGCTCCTCGTCTGCACCACAGACAAAGACCGTAACGCTACGGGCTATAAGGAATACTTCGTTATGCGTGCCGACTACTGGTGGTGGGCTACAGGCGTTGATGGCAACAACAACGGCTGCGAGGCTAACTACAACTGGGACACCTTCAAGCAAGACATGAACGGCGCTACCGTAGAACTCACTGCCACTCGCACAGGCAACACCATCGTTGTAAACCACGACATCACCACTGCCAGTGGCGCAAAGCAGTTCTTCAAATATACTCGTGAAACATCTTACGACAACAAGATCCGCTTCTTCTTCACTAACGAGAGGTCACATCAGAACTTTGAATACATCCGCATCACAGACAGCACGACTGGCATTAGCCAAGGGGATTTACAATCTACGGATTTCCGTCAAGGTCTATACAACCTCGCTGGTCAGAAGGTTGGTGCCGATTATCGCGGCATCGTCATCAAGAATGGCAAAAAAGTGATTATAAAGTAAGCAAGTAAAGCATATATATATATTATGTATGGCGAGGATTTTCGAGCCGCGATTCAGGTTTATTCCGCGAAACGGCTCAGAAATCCTCGCCCTTCATTTTTTATAGGAACTATCAAATACCCTATTACGCAGCCAACGGCAACACCAATAATAATATACAATATTTCCATCTTTCAATATTTCCTAATTTCCAATTTGCAAAGTTAGGATATTTTTCCGAACAAGCCAAGAAAAAGAGGGAAAAGTTCACTTTTTTCAGATTTTCACGCCCATTTCCACCAGCCCTTTTCAACAGAAATCCGCACGACAATCCAAGTTTTTCCTTTGGATTTTGTTAGATTTTGGCGAATTATATGTTTGGATTTTATCAAATTTCGCCATTTTTTTCCTTTGGATTTTGTTAATTTTTGGCAAATTATTTGTTTGGAAAATAAAAAAAAACGTACCTTTGCAGCCAGAAAATCAAGCAATTATGTACTATAGCAGAATTATAGATTCACATCTTGAAGCATGGACACGAAGAGCAGACCACAAGCCACTGCTCCTCAGAGGTGCTCGTCAGATAGGCAAATCCACTGCCGTGAAGCATCTGTCTAAGCACTTCACGAACTATGTTGAGATTAACTTTGAGAAGCAGCCGACATACAAGTCTCTGTTTGAAAAAGACCTTGACGTCAAACGCATCGTACCGCTAATTTCAGCCATGTCCAAAACCCCCATTACAGCAGGCAAGACACTTCTATTTCTTGATGAGATACAAGACTGTCCGCAGGCTATCATGGCGTTACGCTACTTCCGCGAAGACATGCCCGACCTTCATGTTATAGCCGCAGGCTCTCTTTTGGAGTTTGCGCTTGACGAGCTGCCCACCTTTGGAGTCGGACGCATACATTCTATGTACATGTATCCGATGACTTTCGATGAGTTTCTGCTGGCAAACGGAGAACAACTGCTGCTTGACCAGCGCAATCTGGCAAATGCAGACAATCCACTTGACGACAGCCTTTATGTCCGCCTCATCGATCTTCTCAGAACTTATATGCTCGTAGGCGGTATGCCAGAAAGTGTCGCTAAATGGGTGGAAACTCATGACTATCTGCTGTGCCAGGAAATACAAGATGACATACTGACCGGCTACGAGGATGACTTCCCAAAATATAGGAAGAAGGTAAATCCAGTACTGCTACGCCAAACCATGCGTAGTGCAGCCGTACAGGCGACAAAAAAATTTGTTTACGCCCAAGTGCCAGGCAATTATACTACAGCAGAAGTAAAGAACGCATTGGACATGCTTACCAAGGCTGGAATTATCATCCCCGTGACTCACAGCAATGCAAACGGTTTGCCTTTAGGTGATGACAGTCAACCGGGCATCCGCAAAATGCTGCTTCTCGACACGGGACTAATGCTACGCCTTCTGAACTTGACTCTGGGCAGCACGACAGACCTTACAACCCATATCCTCACGTCAACGGCAGCAGAACTTGTGAACAAAGGACCTATGGCGGAAATGGTTGCAGGACTAGAATACCTACATTACCTGTCACCCAACCTACGTCACGAACAATACTACTGGGTACGACAGGCAAAAAACTCATTGGCTGAAATAGACTATGTACTCCCCTTAAAGTCACAAGTAGTACCTATGGAGGTGAAGGCTGGTGTACAAGGTGGGATGAAGAGTCTTTGGGAGTTTATGCGCGAAAAGAAGCTCACACAAGCCATTCGTTGCTCACTTGAGAACTTCGGCTCTTTTGATTATTCGGACATGAAAGCGGACAACGCCACACGCCATGTCACAATCTGCCCGCTCTACGCAATCTCGCAAATACAGAGGATGGCAGAGACAATATCCTCCGACCGACCGACCGACTCTGTTAGCAAAAACACAACTTTTCCTTACATTTTGTATTTTACCAACTCAATTTCCTTGCATTATAGTGTGCGCGCGCGTAAGTGTACGCATATACGGAATTCTCGCAGAATTGTAACTATCTGATTATCAGCTACCATAATAACCTAACCTCGATATTATTGCCGAAAATTGGAGTATGTCACGCTTTTTCGGGCTCTCTTTCGTATCAAAACGCACTGGGAAACATATCAAAACTCCCTACGAAGTTCATCAAAACTGACTGCGAAACGGAAACGACGACTCCAGGCGTCGTTTTTTGGCGTGAAATGCCGTATTTTGACAGCCATTTTCGGTTATTGTCCAATTATCTGCCCGAAAATCCCGACAATCTCCCAACTGACATTTTGTAAGCCTGTCACAGCATTTTGCTTACAATTGGAAATGACGCCCGAGTCGTTAAACCGCCGCAAAAAGTGCACAAAGGGGGCGACCCCTTTGTGCAAATTCTTGACAAATCAAGCACTAATCTATTTCACTAAACAATTCTGACATTGAGATTCCTAATGTCTTTGCCACTTTCTCTATGACGGAGACAGAAACGACTCGTTTTCCATTTTCTATACTGCTCATGTAACTGCGAGTGATTCCTGCCTTGCGTGCAAAATCCTCTTGTGAAATAAGTTGGTTGCGTCGGCGCATCATGATAACTGCACCAAGTTTTTGTTCTATTGTCTGATTTCCCATTTTTGCCGCAAAATTACAAAGACAGATTAATTCACACAACGGTCAATTGTGCACATTTGGGTTAAAATTCGTTAAAAACGCATTATCAAAGAATGATTTTTATTATTATCTGCTTACTTTCGAAAACATTTTGTTGACTATTGTTCACATTCTCAAAAAAAATTGTAATTTTGCACATCTAAAAAAACGAAGAGTATGAAAAACTATAACCTCGGATTCATTTCCAACGAAGATATTTACGAACATGTTAAGAACACGGTTCTTCTTTATCGCGTGAACATAAACTTGAAGGAGTTCAACAAGAACATTGTTGATCCTATAAAGTTGACTTTCGACTCGAAGATTTATGGAAAGTCTTTGAAGGAAGTGATAGAGACTGAGTGTGTGCGTCAGATTGACAAGTCCAACCAGAATCATATTGGCTACTTTCATCAGAACTTGTTCAAGTATGCAAAAGGTTGGAGTGTTCCTGAGGCAGGTTTTGATGTGGTCAATGAAGAGCGTCACATCTATGCTGAGCTGAAGAACAAGCACAACACGATGAACTCGCGTTCTGCTACCTCTGTCTATGCTATGATGCAAGACAAGATTCTGCATGACGATCAGGCTACTTGTATGCTCGTTGAGGTTATCGCAAAGCATTCTCAAGACGTTAAGTGGAATCACGAAGGACTTTCCCACGGCAAGATTCGCCGCGTCAGCATAGACAAGTTCTACGAGATTGTCTTTGGGGATGCAACTGCATTCTATCGTCTTTGCATAGCTCTGCCAGATATTCTTGACGATGTGTTGACAGGTATAAAGATGGGTAAGATTAAGAACAGCGTTTACAAAGACTTGTCAGAATACTCAACAGACCTGCTTAAGAGTATCTATCTGTTGGCATTCAAGGAGTATAATGGTTTTGAAGAAATTGAGAAAGCATAATTTATGACTAAAGCCACAAGAATATCTGCTGATAATTTCGCAAATGTGATGGGCGTGTCAAAAGCCACCATGCAAAAATGGGAGGAAAACGGCACTTACGTTCCTCGTACTGACGAAAACGGCAAAAAATACTTTGACATAAAAGACTTGATGAAGGTTTCTGCCATTAAGAAGATGGCTGAATCTTCATGGGACGAGGAGATGCTAACCAAGCCACTTCGCCCTTATACGAGCATTGAACTCTTTGCTGGCGGTGGTGGACTTGCCCTCGGTATGGAAAAGGCAGGTTTTCATCATGTAATGTTGAACGAGTTTGATGCGGCTGCTTGTAAAACTTTGCGTACAAATCGCCCAAAATGGAATATCATTGAAGGTGATGTTTGCAGTGTTGATTTCTCCCAATGGGCAGGCAAGGTTGACTTTATCAGTGGCGGTTTCCCATGTCAGGCATTCTCTTATGCTGGTAAGGGCGAGGGATTCAATGATACTCGCGGTACTTTGTTCTTTCAGTTGGCAAGGGCTGTAAAGGAGATAAAACCAAAGGTTTTCATGGGTGAGAACGTAAAAGGTCTGACAGCACATGATAATGGCAGAACATTGCAGACAATCAAAGAAGCAATAAAGGACTTGGGCTACACACTAATTGAACCAGAAGTGCTGAAAGCCATCTGCTATAATGTGCCGCAAAAGCGTGAACGATTGATACTCATTGCAGTCAGAAACGATTATGCAGATAAGATTGATTTCGCTTGGCCTGCTCCATATCATCGTATCGTTACACTACGAGACGCCTTCTTTGCTGGTGAACTTTACGATAGGGATGTTCCTGAATCTGAGGGACAGAAGTATCCTGAGAAGAAAAAAAGAGTCTTGGCAATGGTGCCAGAAGGTGGCGATTGGCGAGACCTTCCGGATGATGTGCAGCGCGATTACATGGGAGCGAGCTACTTTCTTGGAGGAGGAAAAACAGGTATGGCAAGAAGACTCTCTCTTGACGAACCGAGTCTTACCCTCACTTGCGCCCCTGCACAAAAACAAACAGAGCGCTGTCATCCCACAGAAACAAGACCTCTTACAGTGCGTGAATATGCACGCATTCAAACATTCCCTGATGATTGGGTTTTCATGGGAAATCTTTCTGCCCAATATAAGCAGATAGGAAATGCTGTACCCGTCAATCTTGCGTGGGCTGTGGGAAGAGCAATAATACGCTTGATGAACCAAATTGAGAAGATTGACCGTGGGGAATTTAGAGCTCCCGCCAAACGCTATTCCCTCCCAAGTGACGATTGGGGAAAGCACAATTGGATTCAAGGTGCTCTCTTTGAGCCAGAGGCACTTTATTACATAAAGCGTCGAAACATGCTTATTGGCTCTTGCCGTCAAGGAACCAAGCAGTGGATTCAAGATTCGCTTTACTACAACTATCCTATTGAAGAAACTGAACTTGAAGAGCATCCAGAGCTTCTAAGAGTGGGTAAACTTGTCGTTAAACATCGTAAGACAATAGTTGGTTATTACAACATCAAAGAGGTAAAAGTTGTAACCAAGAAGGACTTGAAGGAACTCGGATATCCAGTAAAGAGTAGCAAGCGTAAGGCTGATGCGAAATATCTGCTTTATTCCTTGAAACCAAGAAAGGATGAACCTCAGATTAATCAGGAGCATTGCAAGTTGATTCTGGGAAAGGGAATCAAGTAAGACATGAGCCTATGATTAATCCTTTAAGTCTAATCTGCACACCCCGTTCGCCTTGTGCCGTCGCAACTAGGATAGCAACTGCTTGACACGTTCGCAGAGTACTATGATTACGCAAGCTGAGTGGAGAGAGTCATCTGTACGCAGCAAGGTTGCGAAGCGGGCATATTCCGCAAGAATATACTCGCTGATTTCAGCCAAATAGTCCTGCGTAAGTGTTGGTGCGTCTTGAAACTGGAAGTTGCGCACCTCTACATAACGAGAATCACTGGTGCGCCACATAGGAACACCGTGACGCATAAGCCAGTTGAGATAATCACCTTCCAATTCACTGATACTTGCGCGAGCCACATCAAGCAGTCTCATCTCTGTCTCGTAGCTGGTCTGATGGCGTGAGGAGCCTTCAGCTATGTTGGCAGGAACGGTACGCGCCGCCAACTCCATCTGATCGCGGAGACGGCCGCAAGGATCAACCTTATAGTCCACAAAACGCATACAGAAGCCTTGAGTAGCAAGCTGGAGAATGTTACCAAGACGCCAAGAAAGGAGGGTCATATAGCCGTTAACAGAGTGAATATTAATCATTGTTGTAGATTGTTTTAGGGAGTGAATAACTGTGGATTAAGAAATGTATAGGGGGATTTCGAGACATCGAAACATCGAAACATCGAATTATCGAATTATCGAATTATTATGCCGCAAAAAAATCGGCTCTAATTGATATATACGATGGCTCCTCTCGCGCTGATGGTCTCCTCTTGGAGCATCCGCTGGATGGTTTCCATCAACTTTGGAGACGGGATGTCGGGAGTATAGAGTTCGCTGATGTGGTGCTTCTGTCTGTCGGCGAGCTTTTGCACAATGTAGTCCTCTATGCTGCTGGTTCCGTCTGCCTGGTTGTCAGCCTCCAACGCCTTCTGCCGGAGACAGACATCACATTGCTGACAGTCATGCTGAAGGGTTTCGCCGAAATAGTCCAGGAGGAGTTTTGAGCGGCAGGTGGTGGTGGAGGTGATATACTGTGCCATGCGATCTATCCTCTCCGTGGCTCTGTCCTTCAGCAGCTGATAGCAACTGTCAGGAAGGAAGAAATGCTCGGGTGCTACACGATTGATTGTGAAGGTGATGAGCGGTTCCTTACTGCGAGGAATATAGCGTATAATGCCGTAGCGAGAGAGGGCAAGGAGATTCTCATAGACCTGCTGTGCCGTGATGTTCTGCTGATCGGCTATGCGCTCTTCCTGTATGGCGACGTAGCTGGAGAAGAGTCCGGTGTGAAAGCGGAGAAGCTCTTGCATGAAGTCGGTAAGCGACTCTGAGAGTGGTCCGATATTGTAAAGCTCGTCACGATCTACGATGAAGCGGATCTTTGACATAGAATTACGCTCATCGTCATACCTTATGTACCCAGCATTGCTGAGGATATGCAGCGAGGAGGACACGTATGTCGGGAAGAGCTTATAGGTGTGGCAGAACTTCTCAATATCGAAGATGCGGGAATAGCCCTCTCCGCAGCCTACGCCCACCTCATAGAAACAGCCTACGAGTTCATAGATGCGACTGATAAAGTCTTTCTCCGGATATTCCGCCGCGAGCTTCCTGCGCAGTATCTGAGCTTCATTCTTGGAGACGAGGAGTATAGCCTTAGCCTCTTTTCCGTCTCTTCCGGCACGACCAGCCTCCTGGAAATAAGCCTCGATGGAGGTAGGGCAGTCAAAATGGATGACCACACGGACGTCGGGCTTGTCGATGCCCATGCCGAAGGCGTTGGTGGCAACGATGACTCGGGTGCGGTCTTCTGTCCATTTCTGCTGACGGACATCGCGATGAAGTGCGGTGAGTCCGGCGTTATAGCCCTCGGCACTGATGCCTAACTTCCGTAGCGTCTCGGCTATCTCTGCCGTCTTGTCTCGGCTGGAGACATAGACTATGGCAGAACCGTCGGTCTCGGTGAGTATCTTCAGCACGTCGGTAAGTTTATCGTCGCTCTGCTGTACATGGTAGGAGAGGTTCTCGCGATAGAAACTCATGCTGAGGCAGTTCTTTCGGTGGAAGGACAGTTTCTCCTGAATATCATCGACGACGGCTGGCGTGGCTGTGGCGGTGAGGGCAAGGACAGGCTTCGTAGGATGGATGTTGCGGATCTCGGCTATCTTGAGGTATGACGGGCGGAAGTCGTAGCCCCACTGGCAGATGCAGTGACTCTCGTCGATGGTGAAGAAGCTGACCTTCATGTGCGAGAGCTTTGCCTGGAAAAGTTCACTCTCCAGTCGTTCTGGTGAGACATAGAGTATCTTGACACCGCCATAGACGGCATTCTCGAGGGTTTCGAGAATCTTGGTGTGAGACATTCCGCTGTATATGGCTGCTGCCTTGATGTTTCGCTTGCGGAGGTTCTGCACCTGGTCTTTCATGAGGGCTATGAGTGGGCTGACAACTATGCAGACTCCCTCCATGGCGAGTGCTGGCACCTGGAATGTGATGCTCTTGCCGCCGCCTGTCGGCATAAGGCCGAGCACGTCGCGACCAGCCATTATCTCGTCGATAATCTGCTCTTGTATGCCGCGGAAACTGTCGTAGCCCCAATATTTCTTCAGTATCTCGTGCTTGGTCATAATTTTTTAATTGACAATGGAAAATTGATAATGGATAATTGCAAAGGTACAAATAAAACGGCGATTTCGGAGGGGAAGAAGAGGCTGTTTTTTGACTCTTTTACACTTTGCCGCCAAGTTTTTCGCAGAATTGCTTTACATTAATAAATATTTTACTAACTTTGCACAGAATTATACATTTAGCGATGATTTCGAGTAATCGAGGTTTCGATTTTTCAATTTTCAATTATCAACTTCGCCTATACCTATATTATGAAAAAGTTTATTATTGCCATTGCTCTGGCATTGGCTTCTTCGCTCAGCACCTTTGCACAGGAAACGTACCGCAATCCTGTAATCAATGCCGACGTGCCTGACATCAGCGTATGTAAGGTTCAGGACACTTATTACATGGTCTCTACCACTATGCACCTCATGCCTGGAGCTCCGATAATGAAGTCGAAGGACATGGTGAACTGGGAGACGATAAGCTACGTCTTTGACCGCATTGACGACGGTCCGCGATACAACCTTGAAGGCGGCGCTACGGTTTACGGTCAGGGACAATGGGCTTCAAGCATACGCTACCACATGGGAAAGTTCTATGTGTGGTTTACTGCCAACGGCGAACCGGGAAAGGGCTTTGTCTATTCTGCCGACAGGGCTGAAGGTCCGTGGACTCTCGTGGCTCGTCCGCCACACATGCACGACGGCTCTCTCTTCTTCGACGAGGACGGAAAGGTGTATATGTTTTGCGAGAACGGCAGGCTGAAACAGCTTGATCCTCAGACCTTTGAACCAATAAGGGGCGGCATTGACAAACAGCTCTTCGAGCGCGATGACGAGGAGAAGGGTTCGCTCCTTGAGGGTTCGTCGGTGATAAAGCATAACGGAAAGTATTACCTCTGCATGATCTCAATGAAATGGGGCGTGAAGGGCAGATTCCGCCGTGAGGTCTGCTACAGGGCTGACAACATCGAGGGACCTTACGAGAAGAAGATCATCCTGGAAACTCCGTTCGAGACTTACGGCGGCGTCGGTCAGGGCTGCCTCGTGGGCGACGACCAGAGCGACAAGGGCTGGATGGCGCTGATATTCCAAGACCGCGGCGGAATAGGTCGTGTGCCTTGTACACTGCCTGTCACATGGATTGACGGATGGCCAATGGTGGGTGAGTTTACGGGAAAGATTAACACGGAAGTGTCTGAGAGCAAGGACGACAATCCGTCGGGCGACATCCGTCTGGACAAGCGTGCCTACAAGACTCCGTCTGACCTGAGCAAGAAGCATCCGTCAGTGAAGGGCATCATCGGCAGCGATGAGTTCGACCTTCCTGTGGAGGCTATGAACAGAATGAACAAAGGTTCGTACCACGCCAACACGGGGCTGAAGCTCTACTGGCAGTGGAACCACAACCCTATAGACGAGGCATGGAGCCTGACAGAGCGTCCGGGATATATGCGACTGAAGACGGCTCGCGTGGTGGATAACCTGAACATTGCGCCAAACACTCTGACGCAGCGTATGTCGGGACCTGAATGTACTGGTGCTATCTCATTGGATATCAGCAAGATGAAAGATGGCGACATCTGCGGACTGGCTGCCTACAACGGCGACAGCGGCGTGCTACGCATCGTAAAGAAGGGCGGCAAGACTGTGCTGCAGCTGACGGAAGAGAAGTCGGTGTTCAAAAGACCGCGAAACATTGAGCGCGTTGACGTGGAGGTTCTTGAGGAGGTGAAGCTGAGCAGCAAGGTGGTCTATCTGAAGGTTCACGGCGACTTCAATCCGGGTCGCGACATGGCAAGCTTCAGCTACAGCCTTGACGGCAAGAACTGGAAGCAGATAGGCAGAGAAGTAGCAATGCGCTTCGACTACACTCGCCACTTCATGGGAACAAAGTTCGCCATCTTCAACTATGCGACGAAGAAACTCGGCGGATACGTTGACGTTGACTGGTTCCACTTTGAGGAAGAGTGAAAAGGGAAAGTCTAATTATTCACCTCGTCGGTCAAGGTTATTGACAGCGTCTTCTCATTTACGGCACCAATTTCTTCAAAAAGCTTGATGAAATTGGTGTTTCCTTTTGTGCGAATCATGAAGTTGATCGTCGTTGCAGGAAGGGAGAAATCGTAGCGGATGTAGCTCTCGCTGATATGCACGTCGTGCTTCTTGAAGAGGGCTTTATATGGCGCGATGTCATCCTCCAAGCTGCCAAGCTTCAGACGGATAATCTTTGTTTCCCAGTTCATGCGAAGCACTTTCTCGTACTTATCAAGGATGGTCAGAACGATCAGCACGAAGAATGTTGCAGCAGAAGGTATGATATACATTCCCGAACCAACGGCAAGTCCTATCATGGCAGTCACCCAGATGACGGCAGCTGTGGTGAGTCCTCTGACACTACCCTTACTCTGAATAATGGCTCCGGCACCAAGGAAACCAATACCGCTGACAACCTGAGCAGCTATTCGCCCTGGATCGCCATTCTTCAAGCCCATATAGACCTGCGGAATATAGATGGAGACGAGCATGGCAAGAGTGGCACCCATGGAGATGAGTGCTATTGTTCGCATTCCGGCACGCTGGCCCTTGTGCTTACGCTCCACACCTATCGCTGCGCCGAGCAAGCCTGAGAGCATCAGCTTATAGAAAGCACCGATAAGATTTACTTCCGTGCTATTAATCTGTTCGAGAATATATGAAAACACCTTTGGGATTTACAAATTTACGGATTTACAATTTACAGATTTACTATTTACGGATTTACTATTTACAATTTGGCTGCGCTTGCTAATTTTCAATTATCAATTGTCAATTTTCAATTAAATCCATCATCTCACTCCAAGAACCTTATGCGTCTGAAGGGAGAATTTCCATTTTGGATTCTTGAGAACGTAGTCGAGCGTCATCTTAAGATTTTCGGCATTCTTCTTCGCATTGCCTGAATCCAATGGCTGCAAGCGGTATTCCTTAGCCACGAGACTGTCATACTGACTCATATCCTGGTTCTGGAACACTACCTTCAGTTCGTCAATGTGCTGGATAACGACCTTTCCGCCGTCCTTCGGCGAGCACGTAACCCAGTCTATTTCAGCACCTTCAGGCAGTTGTCGGCTGCCGTTAGTCTCAAGATGAATGGCAAATCCTGCTTGATGAAGTCTCTCGGTAAGCGATGCCGTAAGCTGCAATGTAGGTTCGCCGCCAGTGATGACTATTGTCCTGGCAGGATATTCCGACGCTTTCGCCACGATGTCTTCCTCGCTCATCTCTGTAAAGCTTTCATGCTCTGTATCGCAAAAAGGACATTTCAGGTTGCAGCCAGAAAGACGCAGAAAGACTGCTGGCGTACCGGTATGAGCGCCCTCGCCCTGAAGAGAATAGAATATTTCGTTTACTCGCATAAATCAATCTTCCTCGTAGATAGCAACATTACCCTCGCTCTCCTGCACCTCCACCTTCCAGCACTGCGGAATCTGGTCGCACACCCAGCGGGCAATATTCTCTGCTGTCGGGTTGAACGGAAGGAGTTCGTTGAGATTGCCATGGTCCAGATAGTCATGAACGCGCCTCTTCACTTCGGTGAAGTCAACGACCATTCCGTCAGCGTTCAGTTCGCGCGACTTACAGTAAACCGTAATAATCCAGTTATGGCCATGAAGTTGGCTGCATTTGCTCGGATAAGACAACTGAAGACTGTGGCAGCCAGCAATCTCCATGCGCTTCGTAATGTAATACATGATTAAAAGTTTTTTAAATAGGGTTTTCTTCTACCTATATATAATTGCGACTGCAAAGGTAAGATTTTTTCTCTAAACTAAAGATGTTTCTGCGGTGATTTATTAATTTTCATTACCAATTATCAATTATCCATTATCAATTATCCATTTATTTTGTAAAAAATACTGTAACTTTGCAGCGATGGAATATAAGGATTTCGGTTCTTGGATAAAGGAGATTCTGGGCGAAAAGGTGCAGAAAATCTCCATTGATGCAGGCTTTTCTTGTCCGAACAGAGACGGAAAGGTGGGCACGGGAGGTTGCACTTTCTGCGACAACACCACCTTCTCGCCAGCTTACTGCGACGGTCGGAAATCTGTCAGCGAACAACTTGCGGAAGGCAAAGCTTTCTTCCAGAGAAAATATCCGCAGATGAAGTATCTCGCTTATTTCCAGAGCTTTTCGAACACCTACGGCAGTCTTGACCATCTGAAAAGCCTCTACGAAGAAGCTTTGGCAAGCGACGGCGTCATGGGATTAGTCATCGGCACCCGTCCGGACTGCGTTTCCGCCGAACTGCTCGACTATCTCGGAACTCTGGCAAAGCGATGCTTCGTGCTGGTGGAATACGGCGTGGAGTCGGTAAACGACGATGTGCTGAGACGAGTGAACCGCGGTCATGACTTCCAATGTGCCCTTGATGCTGTGGAGCAGACTGCAAAGCGAGGAATCCACGTCGGCGCTCACATCATCTTAGGACTTCCCGGAGAGAATGACGAGGAAAACATACGCGGCATCCGTCAGCTGCACGAAAGGGGTATGACGCTGCTGAAACTGCATCAGCTGCAGATAATCCGCGGCACAAGGATGGCGGAGGAATACGCAGCAAAGCCTTTCCCGCTATACTCTGCCGACGAATATATTGAGGTAATCACACGCTACATATCCTCTCTCCCCCACTCCATCATCTACGACCGCTTTGTCTCGCAGTCACCGCCAGGGAAGGTCATCGCACCGTCTTGGGGACTGAAGAACCACGAGTTTGCAAATAAACTAAAAATACACAAAAAAAAAATGAACCGAAGAGTAATCGGAATAGGCGAAACCGTCTTTGACATTATTTTCAAGAACGACGCCCCAGTGAGTGCCGTTCCAGGCGGCAGCACCTTCAACTCAATGATCTCACTCGGCAGATGCGGCGTTAATGCCACATTCCTCTCCGAAACCGGCAACGACCATATAGGCGACATGATTTGTGCTTACCTTGAGGAGAACGGTGTTTCGGCAGAAGATGTTGACAAGAACGGCAAGAGTCATCTCTCGCTTGCCTTCCTCAACGACCGTAACGACGCAGACTACGTCTTCTACAAAGATCATCCGCACGACAAGGCTGAAATGAGAATGCCGGAGATAAAGGCTGACGACATCGTGCTCTTCGGCTCTTATTTCGCCATAAATCCCGTTATCCGCCACAAGGTGAAAGCTCTGCTAGACTATGCACGGGAGCAAGGTGCCATCATCTATTACGACGTAAACTTCCGCGCCTCTCACCGCGACGAGATTGAACAGCTTCTTCCTACCATTGAGGAGAACTTCAGCTATGCTGACATTGTCCGCGGCAGCAATGAGGACTTCAGCATCATCTACGGCGCAGAGGACTTCCAGGCTGTTCTCCGCAAGGTTCAGCCGCTCTGCCAGAACATCATCTACACTTGCGGCGCAGCCCCTACCCTACTCCACTCTGCTGGCAACGACCAGATTTCTCATGAGATAAAGCCGATAGAGACTGTCAGCACAATCGGTGCGGGCGACAACTACAATGCTGGCGTAATCTTCTCGCTCATCCGCGACGACATCTCAAGGCAGAAACTCCTGGACGGAATTTCGGCTGAAGACTGGCGCAGCATTCTCTCCACGGCTCAGAGTTTCTCGGCGGAATGCTGTCGAAGCATAGACAATACCGTCAGCAGAGAGTTTGCAGATAAGCTGAAATTATAAGAAATCCATAAATTTGCCATCAAATTTTCAAAAATTTTCTTTTTCGGTTCTGCGTCAATTTAGTGACAAAACATTTTTTGTCATAATAAGGTACACAGGTACACTATGCCTTATAATGCGCTGAGTATCAAGGCTGTATGAGTGTACCTTAAGGTACATTAAAGGTACATCATAAGGTACATAGTCTTTTTGTCGGATGGTAAGCGTCTCCGCGATGACGCTTACGTCGGATACTTGGCTATGACTTTGAATCTCTGATCTATAAGGATCCAATACGCCTTCTTTGGAGATTCATAGCATTTTCTAGTAAGAAAATTAAAATATTCTTATAAGAAAAATATTATTTTCTAGCAAGAAACCGATTGCTATTGCTAAGGACTTCGATTCGCTTTGTGTACCTTTTTGTGTACCTTAATGCACCATAGGGTACACTAATTAAATAACTGATATTCAGCTGTTTATAGGTGTCAGTGTACCTATGTACCTTATTTTTATAAAAACTGTAGGTTCTGCGTCACTTTAGTGGCAAAACAAGGGCGGTTTTGCCTCGGAGGTGCGCTGCCATCAGCGCACCATGCGGGATAGAGCGTAATATGAGTTTCGTCATTCATAAATCTTTATTTACTGCCCAGCGAAACTTGAGTTATTTGCCAAAAACTCCGATTTTCTGTAAATATATTATCTGCGAAGTCATTTTTTTAGCCTTTTTTCGTAGAAAAGTTCGCAATCTTTTGCTTTTTTTAACAATTCTGCGTAACTTTGCCCACTGATATTTAGAATATAACAAACTAAATCATAAAACTAATTTACTAACATTCATGAAAAAGTATTTTTCAAAACTTTTCATGCTGACACTGATGGCATTGGTTAATGCTACAGCTTGGGCGGATGCACCAGATCTTTCTGCCTACACAAAGGGTGCTGAAATTGATTTCAGCAAGATGTCAGCAACATCTATCACTCTTGGTGATAAGTTTGATGGTAACAACACATTCAGTTACGTCACTTCTCCAGAAGAACTGAACGAGTGCATTGTACTGCAACCAGGTGGAGAAAACTCCGGTAACGGTTGGCGTTTCTATGGAGGTAATCTCCGCGCATGGAACGGAACACGTGGCGGTGCTGTTCTTGGTCTTTCTAAGAATGACGTTGTTGTAGCCAAGAGTTCCGGCATCACTTTCGGTGGTCAGAAAGGTGCTGAGTGCTCAATTGTTGAAGATGGCGGTCTTAATTACATCACTATGTCTGCAGATGGTTTCCTTGGTTTCTCCGGAGGCAAGAATGCGACTATCAGCACAATTACCATTTACAAGGCAGGCAGTGCTCAAACTGCAAAGTACACAGTAAACTACCTCATTGAAAATACTACAACTGCTATCCAGAGTGCCAGCACACTTGAAGGTATTGTAGGTGCAACTCCAACAATAAGCACTAACCCTATCTATACTGACGGCAAGAAGTACATCTACCGCAGCAGTGATGTCAAAGACAAGACTATCGCATCTGACGGTTCTACTGTTGTAAATGTATATTTCTATGAGGCTGCAACTTACACAGTAACACTTACCAACAACATCAACTCAAAGACTATTGAAGCTTCAGGCTTTGAGGGTGACAACATTGATGTTGCTTACCCAACTTACCAGCTTGTTGATGGCACTCTCTACAGCGCAGGTAAGCTTAGCGGTGACGGCAAGGGTTACTACATGACTATCAACCTCTCAGAGAACGGTGTAACTAAGAATATTGAATACACAGCTACCGACATCTCCAAAGTAAAACACCTTATTGAGGTAGAACACGTTCCAGGTGCAGCTATCTGCGGTAATGGTAACACTAAGATTCGCAGTTCATTCGGTGGTTCTGGTTATGCTTCTGGCGAAGACCTCAAGCTCGTTACACTCTCTCCAGCTAAGTACAAAATAAAGGCTGTTGTTTGCGATGCTTCTTCAAACAATCCTTCTGCTGTATTCAACTTCAAGGTTGCTGATCAGGTTGTGTTCTCTACAACTCCTGGTGCTGTAAACTGGGCAGAATCTACATCTGCAGTATTCGAAGTAAACCAGGTTTCTGTACTCAAGCTTGCTGCTGATAACGGTAACACCAACCGTGGTATTGACTTCATCTATGTTACTTATGAAGGCGAAGCTGAGAACGTAATCGAGGCTCCTCACTTCAAGCTCACTTCTCCAGAGGAAGGCAAATACGACATCATGGATGCTGAAATTAGCAATGAAGTAAATCAGGCTCTCACTGAGTTCAGCATCGAATTCCCAGAGGGTAACGTAATCACTGCTTCTGAAAGCGTTAAGGCTCAGATGAAGGATGCTAACGGCAACGTACTTTACGAAGGTACTCCATCAGCAACAGGTGAAGACAACCTCGGTGCTATCAAGATGGACGGTCACATCACTAAGGCTGGTACATACACACTCGTAGCTCCTGCAGGTCTCTTCATTCTCAACGGCGAAACTCTCTCTGACGAGCAGACTTTCAGCTTCGTTATCGAAGGCGAGCTCCCACTCGGTTACTATGACAACGTAGCTGAGATTAAGAACAACATGGTTTACGCTGTATATCCAGATCCAAGCAACGAAAACACTGCATTCATCAAATATACTGCTAAGTACGACGGTACAGTATCTCTCGCTTACGACAACTGGTCAAGCTCTAACACTGTTGTTGTATCTGAGAAGAATTTCGTAAAGGATGATCCAAATGCTGAGTTGGTTAAGGCAGAAACAGAACTCGCTGTTTCTACATTCACTGCAGAAAAGAACAAGACTTACTACATCCAGGTTAAGACCGAAGAAACAGGTAGTGCAATTGTCTTCAATGTAAACTTCAAGCTCGCTGCATTCGATGACCTTGAGGATGGTCCTTACTATGATGTTGACAGCCTCCTCCTCGAAGCTAAGGTTCGCCTCATGGAACTCGACGAAATGTACAACGACGAAACTCGTGAGAATCTCGGTCTTACTCAGGCATGGAGCCGCATCAACGACCTCATCGCTCACGAAGAGCTCATGCTCGCTGCTGACAAGGCTAACTCTCCAAAGCCAAGCCTCGCTAAGCTCGCTGGTCACTACTCTCGCATCCTCGCTATCGAAGCTGCAATGTCTTCATTCGTTGTTGCTGCTGAGAACGTACACCCAATCGACGTATTCGAACTCTACAAGGACGTTATCGCAAACATCAACTACACTCAGGATGCTATCAAGCAGCTGATTGGTGACGAGCCACTCATTGAGTCTCTCGCTGCTCTCTGGAACGAACTCCTCAGCCGTATCAACAAGTCTGACGACGACATCCGCGCTCTCCAGGCTAAGCCAAACCCAACAGACGATGAAATCGCTGCTCTCGACGAAGAGCTCAACACTCTCGCTAAGGATCTCGAAGACTTCCTCGCTCTGCTCAACGGCGATGCTACTGGCATCAACAACGCTACTGCTAACAAGAACGCTAACGCAGCTGTTTACAACATGGCAGGTCAGCAGGTTAACGCTCAGTTCAAGGGTATCGTTATCAAGAACGGCAAGAAGGTTGTTGTTAAGTAAATACCCCCTCTAATAAGCTCAATTCTCCCCAAAAAATAGGGAGGACAGAAGCTATAAAATAAAAGGCAATCTGCGATTTATCAGTATCGCAGATTGCTTTTTTTTGTAAACTCACCGCAATGGAATTATTTTCTAAAGTATTACTGTCCGGTAAAATAATGTTAACAGAAAACGCGCTTGATTTTTCCCATTGTCGCTGATAAGTGGGCGCAGGAAAACGGTCGCAAGCTCCCAGAAAACTGCCAAACGCAGAAAACGGAAACATTAGAAAACAATTCCGCGGT
>JAZRYU010000096.1:0-9406 GCA_045600885.1 Prevotella sp. | reverse complement strand
CATCCAGCGCGACCGCAAGCTCACTCCAGAGGAGAAGGCTGAGCTCAAGAAGTATCAGCGTATGGCTGACGCCTTCACTCCAATGGCTAAGGGTATGAACTCTGAGTACGCTAACCAGAATGCTTACGACGCAATCTCAGTACACGGTGGTTCTGGCTTCATCATGGAGTACAAGTCACAGCGCCTCTTCCGTGACGCTCGTATCTTCTCTATCTATGAGGGTACTACTCAGCTTCAGGTTGTTGCAGCTATCCGCTACATCATGAACGGCACTACTCTCGGCTACATCAAGGAGATGATGGAGTCTGAGGTAGCTGATTCTCTCAAGCCATTGAAGGCTCGCGTAGCTAAGCTCGTTGAGAAGCTCGAGGCAGCCATCGCTTACGTTAAGGAAGCTGCTAATCAGGACATGCAGGACTTCCTCGCTCGCCGTCTCTACGAAATGACTTGCGAGATCATCATGTCTCTCCTCATCCTCGACGACGCAACAGTTTCTCCAGAGCTCTTCGAGAAGTCTGCTAATGTTTATGTTCGTATGGCTGAAGGCAACTGCAACGGCAACAGCGAGTACATCATGAACTTCAAGGCAGAGGAAATCGAAAGCTTTAAGGCATAAGGTGTTTTAAGTTTTGGTTTTAGGTTTTAGGTTAATAGCCATAAGCAAACAAACCATCAACCAAAAACCAAAAGCTAAAACCATAAAACCAAAGGCGGAAGATTCACATGATCTTCCGCCTTATTTATAGGACTATTCACGAATATGCAGCCAACACACTATCCTTTGACACATGCTCAGCGAGGAGTCTTTGCCGAGTGCATGAGATTTCCGGATTCTCAGCACTATGGACTTCCCATGATTGCCCGCCTGAACAAGAAGGTGGACACGGAGAAGCTCATAGCATGTATCGAAAAGATCATAAACACGTTCTGCAACTACAATATCCAGCTGGTGTGGGTTGACGGAGAGATTCGTCAGACACTCAGGGCAGAGCGTAATTTCCGCGTATCTCGTCTGTCATGCGCGGACAGTGATGTTGACCGCTACATATCCCAGATACTGCGTCCTTTCGACATTTTCAACGAACAGCTTGTGAGGGTTGTTCTTCTTGAGACGGAGAGCGAGATTGTCGTTCTCCAGAACTCCCACCATCTCATCACCGATGGCATCACCCTCACCCCACTCTATACCGGCGCTCTCTCCAAGCTCTACAACGAAGGTATCGAACCTGTAGAGGTGTACAGCATCTTCGACTACGCCTTAGCCCAGGAAGCTTACGACAACAGTCCTGAGCACGAGAAGACTGCCAACTATTACAAAGCCCACTTCACTGGCAAGACATTCCATCAGCAAACCCCAAAACCATCCTCGCCTGTAGGTCGTGCGCTTTTAGTGTGCCATGACATTCCGCGAACAGATATTGACACCTTCACACAGCAATACGCCGTTCGTCCAGGCTTCCTTCTTGAGGCTGCTTACAACATCACGCTGTCAGCCTTCACCCGCTCTGACTCAGTGGCTTACCTTACGCTTCAGCATGGTCGCTATTCCCGTCAGGCGCGACAGGCTCATGGCATGTTCATCGCCACCATACCGATGGGCATAGACCTCGACGCACAGATGCCGGCAATAGACTTCGTGCGACATTTCAAGGGCGAGATGATGAGTACGGTGCGACGTGCCGACTTCTCCCTCATTGACTTCCTCCGCATCGTTGGCGAGTTGCCTGACACGATGTACGCCTATCAGGGACCTCAGATGCTGGAAAAGATCAACCTCGGTGGCGAGGAATACAGCATCAGTCAGATACGCATTGCCGACAACACCACGGCATCGTTCTCCGTCGTGGTCTATGAGACAGACCAAGCCTACCAGCTTCGTCTAGAATGCAGCGATGCCTTTATGGACCAGAAGATGCTGCACGACTTCGCCAGCAGCATGAAGACCTGCGTCAAGAACATCATCGCCACCCCAGAGGCAGCCATAAAGGATATTCAGATTACGCCAGCAGCCTCTTCCCTGCCGTTCTCGGCAGGGCTCCCAACCCCCAACCCCCAAAACCAAAAAACAAACCCCCAACCCCCTTCCTCCATCCTCACCCTCCTCAAGGATAATAACCGCACAGCCATCGTTGCCCCTAACGGTTCCTTAACCTACTCAGAGCTGACGGCTGGAGCGAATGCCGTTGCGTGCCACTTAGCGGCTGAGGGCGTGAAAGAAGGCGACTTCGTAGCTATCCAGACAGACAGAGGCTACGAGTTTGTCGTTGCCATAATGGGCATCATGCTGGCAGGCGCAGCTTACGTTCCCATCGACAGCTCCTATCCGCAAGAGCGCAAGGATTATATGCTCAAGGACAGCCACGCTGTCATGAACCTCACCTCAGAACTCGTCCGCCGCTGGCTGAAAAGCGGGGAATTAAAAGTCCCAACAGCCTCTTCCCTGCCGTTCTCGGCAGGGCTTCCTCCTACCAACGCCTACATGATCTACACCTCCGGCTCAACGGGAAAGCCGAAAGGTGTAGTCATCTCACATGCTGCCCTGGCTTCTTTTGTCGATGCCATAACGCAGGTGTTAGGCATCAGCGCAGAGGACAGGATCTCATGCCATAGCAGCTTCTCGTTCGATGCTTCCGTAGAAGACATCTTCCCTATACTGAAAGCCGGCGGCACGCTGTACATCGTTCCCGAATCTCTCCGTCGAGACCTTCCGGGCTTGGCAGAATGGCTCAACGAAAACCATATCACGGGCGGAAACTACACAACGCGCTTCGGTCAGCTTCTGCTGGCAGAGGCAGACCTTCCTCATCTGCGCTATCTCGTCGTTGGTGGCGAGAAGATGACCACCTATCCTGAGCGCAACCGCCACCTCCGACTCTTCAACACCTACGGTCCTACGGAGTGTACCGTAGATGCCACATACCACGAGCTGACCGCAGACACCGATGTCCGAAACATACCTATCGGCACACCATTGCCAGGCGTCAGCGCCACCGTCCGCGACCATCACGGTCGTCTGCTGCCTTTCGGCATAGAGGGCGAACTGTGGCTCTCCGGCACACAGCTTGCCGAAGGCTATTGGCTGCGCGACGAACTGACGGCAAGAAGCTTCGTTACCACTGCCGACGGAGTGCGCTACTACCGCACTGGCGACATTGTCAGATGGAACGACTGCCATCAGCTTATCTATCTGCGACGCGACGATGGTCAGGTGAAGCTGAACGGTTATCGCATCGAACTTGCCGACGTAGAGGCGCAGCTTCTAAACCATCCGCACATCTTTGAAGCCAAAGCACTTGTCGTCAAGAATGCCACAGACATTCTCTGCGCCTACTATACCAGCGATGCAGAGGTCAGCGAGTCTGACCTGCGCTCATTCCTCCTTCAGCAGTTGCCTTCATACATGGTTCCTTCCGCCTTCGTGCGCCTGGAGCAGATGCCGGTAAATGTTGTCGGAAAACTGGATGTCAGTCAGTTGCCTAAGCCCTCTGCTGCCAGTCAGCAGTCCGCAGCTTCTGGCAGTCCAGAGCATGGCAGCCAGCCTCTGACACACGACGAACAGCTCTTGCTTGACATTGCCCGCCGCGTGACGGGATTCCATGACATCAGCGTTACCGACTCCCTCCTTCAGTTGGGCATCACGTCCATGCAGCTGATACAGATGGCTATGGAAGCCAACAAAGAAGGTCTGCGCATAAAGATGGAAAGCGTATCAGAAACCTCAAGCATTCGCGACATAGCCTCCGCCATCACTACCACAGACAAGACATTCTGCTGGATAGACATAAAAAACAAAAATGGGGAGTTCCCTCTCTCCGTCATCTTCTGCGGAACAACCTCCGCTATGCAGATGAGGCAGATCATCAGCAAGGCATTTATCACAGCCTCTTCCCAGCCATCATCGGCAGGGCTGGCAGGGCTCCACAAAAGCCTCCTCTTCCTCCCTATCAGCGATAACGCCAGCAGTCTTGACACCATTGTCCGCAATGCCGTAGAGACCATCCGCAGCCAAGTAGGCGACCGACAGATCCGCGCCTTCATCGGCCATTCCTTCGGTGGCGAGATAGCCTATCGCGTAGCGAAGGAGTGGTACAGCATAACCTCTCAGACCTCCGCAGCAGAGCAGATCATCGCGCCAGAGCTTATCATGCTCGACACCACGTTGAAGTTGCCAGCCATCCCTCAAAGCGGCTCGGACATCCTCGCCCTACAATCAGAAATCCCTCACAGCGGCTCGGAAGGTTTAGCTTGGCGGCGCGAAGCGGAAAGCCAAATCCTCGCCCTACAGTCGTATCTGGACAGCATGCCCGAAGAGCAGCGACTGTTCTGGGAGGAATACTATCGCAAGGCATTGCTCGCGTCACGCCTTCACGACGAATCGCAGCTCACTGGCTATCAAGGCAAGATAACCCTCTACAACGCCCTTCAGCGCGACAAGATGTTCCTCGACCTTCTGCCTGTCGTCAAGAATATCACTGACGACGACGGTCAACTTCAGGAATGGGCAGAACGCCTGCACAATCAAGCCATGTCAAACAGCACCGACTGGCAAGCCATCCATCCCGACATCACGATCATCAACGCCGATGTTGACCACTATTGGAGATAACCTCATCTATTTTCCCTGAACATCTTTATCACGTCACACTTCGACACAAACGTCTTCTCGAAGCCGATCTCGTGCGTATAGTCATCCAACGTCTTCAGCGCCATATACTGCTTAGAGTTGCGATGAATCTGCGGGATGAGGTCGTAGTTATCGTTATATTCGTAAGTTATCCACTGGTCAGGCGCTATTCCTACCTGTCCGAACAGCGCAGACATCCTGAGGTTAGTGTCCTCAGACGTAGCAGCCTCAGCCAGATATTTGCGGGCAATCTCAGGGAAGTTAGCCTCCTTCGGGTTCTGTGAGTCCATGACGCTCTGACCGTAGTGAGTCAGGAACCAGCAGTTGCCCTTGTACGAAGCCTGATAGTAATGCGTAGCCAGCTGATAAGCCAGGTATCTGCGCGAGTCCGTATCGGCAGCCCCATACTTATTTTGCAGCGCGATGATGTCCTTGCAGAAGTCCACCTTCACGTTGCCCTTCAGCTTATGCTTGATCACGTCACCATTATCGTCAAACATCGGCAGATTCAGCTCCTGTCTTCCGTCCCAGAACGGCTTCTTGTAGTTTCGCTGACAGACATAGTAGGCAATCGCCTGATCCTCCAGGAAACCGTGGTCCACCCTTTGCAGATAGTCCAGAGCCTCAGCAGGACGGTTCTCCGCAATCAGCTTCGTGCCGAGGAGGTCGTTGCGCACGTTAGCGTCGTAGCGCGTAGCCAGTCTCTCAGCCACATACCGCTGCATCGCATCGCCCGGCTTGTCCAGCATGTCGAAGTAACCCATGGTCTCCTCAGACGACATGCCGTTTATCAGGCGGAAAGAAGCCGAAGAATAGTCGAAGCGATCGCCATACCACTCACTGTTCTCGTCGTACCAGTTGAAGTCCGTCACCGCACAGAGCGCAAGATGCATGGCATCGTCGCCACGCTTCTCATACTGCTCAGCCAGACAATGCTTAATTATTCTCACGCGAGCCTCAGCCTCAGCATTGCCCGCAGCACCCTTCGCCTGACCGTCCAGCCATCTCAACTCCTGAGCCATGAAAGCCTTGAACTCCTCCGAGCTCACATCAGCCATATCCGTTTCCACCACCATTCTTATTCTTCTGGCGTTGTCCTTCATAGCCACAGTGCCCTTCATCAGCATCGCCTTGTCGATGCACGCCTTAGCCTCCTTCATGTTACCCGTGAAATAGTTCACCAGCGAGGCAGCACTCATCCACATACAAGGCACCTTCGTCCGTCCGCCCTCAGCCATCTGCTGCGCAAACTTCACGAAGCCGCTGAACTCCTGCGCCTGGTTCGCCGGCACCTGAGCGTACGCCTTACCCCATATCACGTTGCGGAAGTCGAGGTAAGGCATCTCCTCCTTGCTCTCCGCAATAAGCGCCTGAATGCGGTTCACGTAAGTCTGCACCAGGAAGTTCAGCACGGGAGCATTGGGGTTCTCCGCGCAGATGCTCTTTATGCCCGCAAGGTTAGTGAACTTTCTCACGCTCCAAAGCAGACTCTGCTGATCGTTCTGCTCAGCATAGATGTCCCACGCCTGCTGCTTCTTTCCCGTAAGGAGAAGGTCGCGGGCGTAGATGTTGCGCATCATGTCCTTGTAGCAGTCGTTCTGATACTGCTTCGTCTTCGTAGTGTAGAAAGAGATGTTAGCCTGATGATCGTTCAGCAGCATGTTCGCACGCATCAGAAGCAGTGCCCATCGGTTGCCGTACTTGCCGTTGAGGTTCATCTTCGCCGTGCTGACAATGCCCCTCAGATCCGTCTTACCCTTAGCCAGCTGAGCGGCCGTAGGATAATCCCAGGAGTCCGTCATCAGCATGGAGATGTCTTCATACTTCTGAAGATGCTGCAGGTAGATCTTCATCGGCGTGTCGTTCTTCTTCGTAGCCACCCTTATCATCTCCTCGATGCCAGGGCAGTAGTTCATCTTGCAATACTGCTTCCAGAACTCACTCATCTGAGCATTGTAGTTCTCAGAGAAAGAGTTGTCGCAATAGCTGAACAGATAGTAGTTCTTCGAGTCGTCGTCATAGTAGCCGCAGGCAGATGCCTTAAAGGCAAGAGCAAAGAGCGCAGCGATGCTAATTAAAAATCTTTTCATAATCAGCCGGTTTGTAGCGTTTTATATTGTAGTTGTTAATGTCAAACAGAATAATCTCGTCCAGGCATTCCGGGCGCACCTTTCCGATAGCATCCTTACAGGCCATGATGTCGTCCATCGTAGGCACCCGCGTCACGATAGTGTCCGTCTCCAGCATAGGCACCTCGCCCTCCTCGTGCAGAATATCCACGAAGTTGCCGCCTCGGAACACCAGATCCCATTTGTATATAGGGAAAGCCGCCGCCATGCGCAGGTTGTAGCCCTTCAGCAGAGGGAGATAAGGCTTCACGTCGTTCAGGTCCAGGATAGGTTTCTCCACCTCCATCTTGCGCAGGTCTCCAGTGTTATAGACCATGAGCACGCCACAATCCACAGGCGGAACAGGCTGTGAGAGCTGGTGCAGACGGATAGTTGCCGATAGCGTTATGCCCTTCTGCTTAGTCAGCGCGTGAAGACGTTCAAGGAAGTCGAAGAAGTTCCGTCGGGTAGAGATAGTCCAGTCGCAGTCTATCTGAATCTCCCCCACCCTTCCGATGCCGTGCGTCTCGTTCATCTGTATCACACGCCTGAGAATCTTCTCCGCAAGATCGTCCTGCCTGTTCTTCATACACCTATTATGAATATACACCGTAGGCACTATCTCCATCCCACAATTCTCTGCCATTTTTATCGTCGCATTCGGCATAGCCTCCCCCCTATCATTCTCCACCACATCGAAGTATCTTACGTATAGCCGCTCCACGTTATGATCCGCCAAGAACCTCTCCTTATCCTTATCTATAGAGAAAGTCGTGTTCCAGTAATACATAGCTCTCCTCCTCACCCCTCCCGTATTGTCAGAGCAAGAAGAGAGGAGAAGGAGAAAGAGAAGGAAGGCGATATGTTTCAATTTCAAAGTCAAAGTAGGGCGAAATGTAGGGCGAGGATTTCCGAGCCGCGATTAGCGAAATGTAGGGCGAGGATTTGGCTTTCCGCTTCGCGCCGCCGAGCTAAACCTTCCGAGCCGTTGTGCCGCAAAGTCAGCGTCAAACACCCGTGGCAAATTTACCATTTTTCCGTAAACGCCCCAAAAGAAACGCCGCTTTTCGTATAAAAAGATGATAAGAAATAAGAGGCTTTGTAATAATTTTCTTACCAATTAGTTTGTAACTAAAGAAAATATGTGTATCTTTGCAGCGTCATTAACAAAATCTGGTTTTGAAGAAAAGACAACGGTTGGCAGACACCTACAATGAGCGAACATTCTCATCCCGACCGCACAGAAACCATTCTACCATTGCCAGAAAGGTTGGTAGAAAACAACGAAAAGTTGGTAGAAAACGATGAAAAGTTGGTAGAAAACGATGAAAAGTTGGGTAAAAACAGCAAAAAGTTGGTAGAAAATAACGAAAAGTTGGGTGAAAACTCAGAAAAGTTGGTAGAAAACAACGAAAAGTTGGTAGAAAAGGTGACAGAAAACGAAGACAAATCGCCAGAAGATGTTGAAAAGGTGATAGAAAAGGTGATAGAAAAAGCCAAAGCATTATCGGAGAAGATGACAGAAAATAGAATTTCGATTATACGTGAGATGATCTGTCACCCCGCAATCTCAAAAGCTGAACTCGCTCAAATACTCGGCATTAGTACAACTGCTATAGACAATAACATTGCAGCTATGCGCAACAAACTCATTCGCCGCATAGGGCCTGATAAGGGCGGTAGATGGGAAGTCATTATTGATTAAATATTGGAATGTCTGATAAGCAATATGCTTCACAAAAAAGAAATAAAATTCTTATCACTTGGAATGATACTTCTGCTGGCAGTTATCTTCAGCTGCTATGTATTGGTATCATTCACTGCATCTGGACGGATTTACGAATCCCTTGAAGAAGTTCCCAGGCAAAACGTGGCTCTTCTATTGGGAACAAGTCCAACGGGACCAGGAGGTAAGGGTACAAACATGTTTTTCGAGAACAGGATGGAAGCTGCCATAACACTGTATAATGAGGGTAACGACACGAAATCATCAATAATAAGAGCCAAAGAAATATTCAACAAGGAAGAAGTTTTAGTAGTTTCCCAGCGATTTCATGACGAAAAGGCCATTTATCTCGGAGATAGGTATGGATTGAAAATAAAAGGTTATGTAGCAGAAGATAGTCCACATCTTTTATTCAAGGTTAAGGCATATCTCAGAGAAGGATTGGCCAGAGTAAAACTAGTGTTTGGATTATAATCCATCTCATTTTTAACATCAAATATAAAACCATGGCAAAAGAAATATGACGAGACAACATATAGTATTCCTAACTGGTGCAGGAATAAGTGCAGAAAGCGGATTGAGCACATTCCGTGGCAAAGACGGACTATGGACAAAAGAGGAGTTTCGGTATCTTGCCAGCTCGGACTGCCTTTATGAGGACACGCAAAAGTGCCTTGACTTCTACAATATGTGCAGAAAGCAGCTTGCAGAAGTGGAACCGAATGAGGCTCACAGGCTCATAGCAGAACTGGAGAAGGAACACGAAGTTACTATCATCACCCAGAATGTCGATAACCTTCATGAACGAGCAGGATCATCACGAGTTACCCATATTCATGGAGAACTTACCAAGGTGTGCTCTATGAACAACCGCACTACCTGTGTCAAGGAATATCCCCTGACCACACCAATAATGGTAGGCGACAAAGCTGAAGACGGAGCACAACT